>JBIKVL010000217.1:0-6690 GCA_044356875.1 Pirellulaceae bacterium
TTCGGGGGAAGGACGCAGTCCACGCCTTTCCAACTCAGCCAGGATGAAGTGATCGACCGGAGTCACGGGCCACTCGGCGAACTTTACCGCGGGCGGCGTCGCTGGCCGCACAGGCTGGTAAGCCCAGTGGGCATTCTTCGTCGCGGTGGGATTCTCTGAATCAGGCCAAACGCAGCCTTGGTCGATCCAAGCGCGGAACAGTCCGATCGCATCGGCAGTTAGCGGTTCGCCGTCGGGTGGCATCCGCTTCTTCGGTTCCAAGCCGGCGATGTACCGAACAAGTCGGCTATCCGCGCTCTTGCCGGGCACAACCGCTTTCCCCGAATCGCCACCCGCCAATAGGCCGCTGGCCAGATCGAGCCGGAGGCCCGACTCGCGTGCTTCCGCGCCGTGGCACGACCAGCAATGTTTGGCGAGCAACGGTTTAATGTCGCGGGCGAAATCAATCGGGCGGTTCGCGGCCGGCGGTAGATCGTCGGCTGCGGCGCTCGATGCGGTCCCCGCGAGCAGGGCGAAGAGGGCAGTGAAGAGGGCAGTGAAGAGGGCGGCGAAACCACAACCGACGAAAGCGCGGTGGCGGATTGCCGCGGCTACGGTGGACGGATGATCGGCG
Organism: Pirellulaceae bacterium; assembly: GCA_044356875.1. Classification (GTDB taxonomy): domain Bacteria; phylum Planctomycetota; class Planctomycetia; order Pirellulales; family Pirellulaceae; genus CAIXSC01. Next base: position 614 of record JBIKVL010000217.1, read on the forward strand.
CGTTGGGCGGACTGTTGGCGGGAAATGGTCATGGCGGGTCGATTCCTCGCGGGACGAAGCGATGACTGCCCGCAACGTCGGCTCGATGAATCGGCGCCGCGGGCACAAGCCAGTCCGTAGAGTGTACCCGAACGCCGTGGACCGGGGAGCGTGGATTGTGTCCAGCTACTCATGGAACGGGAATTCACGGGATTGGGAGTTGGCACAATTCCCAGGAGCCTGTTTTATGAGCGAATCGGCTGAGGGCCAGCGGCGGCACTTGTCCGACGCCCAGTAGGCGACCGTGTCGCGGCGGCATCTGGCAGGGCTGCCGCGAAAGCCGTTGCCTGACAACCGCGACCGGACTGAAAAGGGCTGTCGCCTGAGCGGAGGATGGGGCAACGCTGAGGAGTGGCCCGAGCGGCGACTAAGTGGCCAACACCGACGGCGCGGCAGTTCGCCACAACGCGGACTGCCGCGCTCACAGGTTTGGAATTGGCGCCAACTCAAGGTGAAAAAACCTTTGCGGCACGACCGCCGCAATCCTCCTGAAGGGGTGCCATACCCCCTTCGCCAACTCAGGCCCCGCGAAATTTTAATTGTCGGTGAACCAGGAAAGAGGTATTCGCGATGCCAAGCTTCGAGAGCGTGCTTGCTGATTTGGAGCGATTATCGATCGAAGACCAAATCCAGTTAATTGACGTTATTTGGGATATTCTGCCAACGGATTCCCTCCCGGCACTGACTCATGAGTGTCTTGCGGAGCTTCAAAGACGCTCGGCCGAATACGATGGCGGAGCGGCAGAAACAGTGTCCTGGGAGATTCGCCAGCGCGGAGCCATCTAACGCCCGAAGCCTCTACGGCAAATCACGTCGCCTCGCAGATTTCCGAAGGATTCCTGGAGTTTCTTGACACGACACCCCACAATAGGTAGGTTAATCTAAGATTGACGAGCAACGGAAAAGCCGAATTCCCTAAAAGATTCGTTCGCCACCGGAGGCAATCGCTGACACAATGATTACTCCCGAAGCAACTCGCTGGTTCTTCTTCAACGTCATTTTGGCGCTGACGCCTCTCGCGTTCAGCTTCCTCCTCGTTCTGCTCTTAAAGTTCGCCGTCACATGGCACGAAATCTTGAAGGATGGTGAGCTGTTTATTTTTTCGACGACCCTTTCCGCTGGGGCAATCGGAGAATCCCTCTACAGGAATGCCGCAACTGTTGCCAGCCCAGAGACCCCACCGAGTCCCGCGAACGGTCCGAGTTGGACTGTTCTCGCACTGATGATTGTCCTGTTGCTCACGAGCGGCCTGTTCGCTGTATCGACATTGCTAAAATTTAAGAAGGAATCGCCTCCAGACCAACAGCTTTTCAGCATCGCTTCAATAACCGCGGCTATCTTCGCGGTTGTTTTTAGTTTTGTTTCCGTCTCGCGATAACAGCCATGACTACTGATACTTCTATAACCGACGAAAAACCTATCCTAACCGGACTGATCATTGCGCAACAACTTATCGATGCCAAGCTGAAGCCAAGTGAACTCACGGCGGAACAGAGGCGTTCCCTTGCGCAACTGGTGAACTCAATCACGGCCACAGTAGAATCGAAATCGGTGCGCCATCCGCTTACCCCAAAGCAGGCAGATACATTGCGCCGTGTTGGCACTGCCCTATCGGCTGCTACGATCACTGCCGCAGTTGGCGGTGGCACGGGGATGGCCGTCGGAGCTGCGATGGGCGCAGGAATCGGTAGCGTGTTTCCGGGTCTCGGTACCATATTTGGCGCGGCTGCCGGGGCAATCGTCGGTGGTCTCATGTATCACAACTCCTCGGCTGCCAGTCCCGAAGGTAGTGGCGAACAAGGCGGTGAACCGGAGTCGCCGACCAAGCACGCTCAAAAAGGATAGTCTTTGGCGGTTGCCTGGTTACCGCAATCCTTCGGCACGACAACATGCCGGTAGCAGCGCGTCGGATTCAGTTGCGCGGCAGGCTGAGGGGCGTACAAGCGAGCTCGGTCACGCGAAAGCAACGAGATGCTGACTATATGACCGCAAACATCGAGCGTACCGGATGTCTAGCGGGACCGGCTTCGCTGGCGTCGATTGGACCTTGAGCGGCGGCCGTAATCTCGGTTACGCCAGAATAATGCTGTACCAGTACCTTTTCTGGTCGGCGGAAACAGGCGTCCGGCAGTGGCCTCATGGGTTGGATCTGACGAACCCAGGAGTCCACGCCAACAAACGGACTCCGAGCTGTCACACAGGCCTGCCGACGGTGTATTACAGCACACCGTTAGCCGAATCGGCGATAGGCGTCTTCGGATTTCAGGCGTTTGGCCCGGATCCGGCCATCGCTCAACTTTTCGCCTTCGGGATCGACGTACACGCGGCCCGTTTTTCCAGGACGGACGCTCATCACGTGAATGTTGAAGATGAAGGCGTCGTCCGACAGGGCCTGGAACCAGTGAACGTTGTCCTTGTCGTCGGAAATCGTCGACGTCTCGCGGATCGTGAATTCCCGGTCGATCGTCGGCTTGATGATCATCCAGTCGGGACCGTTTTCGAGCCGATCGTACAGCCGCCCACGGAACTTGCCGCCGAGAATCAAAAAAGCGGTGACCATGTTGTCATGACCGTGGGGCACCACCGAGCTGCCCTTCTTCAGGGCGAACACTTGCGTGCCGTACACGAGGCTCTTCGGCAGTCCTTCGACCTCGGGAAACTTCGGCCGCAGACTCACCTCACCCTGCGTCTTAAACTTCACATCCTTCACCAGCTTGTCGAATTCGATGAACTTCAAAAACTCCGGCAAGTCGACTTGGGCCAACAATTCCTCGACTTTCCGCTGCCATTCGACCTGCTTCAGTTGCCGACCCTTCACATCGAGGCTGAGTTGGTGAATGTCGGCCAACCATCGAGCGGCGATCGGCTTGACTTCGTCGCCCCATGCGTCCCGCTGGAATAGCGTTTCGAGTAGGGACAGGGTGACGAGCGACGCCAGCGTTTGCTCGGAGAACTCGCGGCGATTGACTGGCAACATGGCGGGGAACTCCTCGTGAGTGGGAACCGTGGAAGTCAGCGATGGGCAGAACGCGACCGCGTAGGCCGAAATCATAACTCGCCCCGGCACGCAAAACACTGCGGCAGTCCAGCCAGTGGCTGATCCGGCCGAGTTCGTCCGCGGTGGCGGCGACGAGACGGCGGCGACGAGACGGCGGCGACGAGACGGCGGTGACGATCGAGCACGCCGCAGGATAACGGCTGCGCTGGGTGGTTGCGGCCACCCATCCGGACTGCTACCGTTACCGCCGTTGATCTTCGGGCCGTCAACGCTGACGTCTTAAGTTCTGTCTTTTGCTAGCCGCAGAAAAACACGGACAGACACGGACAAACACAGATAAAGGAAACGGCATATTGACTGCCAAGACGGATCAGATTCAAACGCGGCAGGCTTATCAATTGCGGCTGTAGGTAAAGGAGCAGGAAAAATGAGAAGTGTGATGGTCGCCATGGCGTCTCTATGTTTATGTTTCGTGGGTTGCTACTACGAGGCTCCATTGGCCGAGCCGAGCGGTATCGCCATCGATCCCAACCTGCTAGGAACTTGGCGGTTGACCATTGCAGGCGCTTCGTCAACGGAGTACGAAGCGGAGATGATCGTCCTAAAGCGCTCGGAAAAAGAGTACCTTTTCCACTTTCCAGACGAGGAGAAGCCTGAATACCACCGCGGCTACCCGATCAAAGTCGCGGGAATCTCTTGTATCCAAATCGAGTCGCTCGGGGACACCGCGGACCCCAAAGCTCCCGTTAAGCCGGATCGCTTTAATGTGGTAACCTGCGATCTGAAAGGCGACAAGCTTGTCGTCAGTCTTTTGGATTCCCGTTGTCTTCCTCAGAGTGCTGCGAAGAGGAACACGGAAGAATTTCAACGCGAGTTTGCCAAGAAGAAAGATCGGCGAGACCTGTTTGTGGAGATTTGGCGTTTGCAAAGACAAAAACCGCTGACCAGACGCTGATCCGGCCATGCCGCTCCTGGAAGAGCAACCCGCTCCTGGAACGACCTCGACAGCCACGACAGCGGCGCAGCAGAGCGAGCAGGGCAGGGCGGACGCGAGAGCCGTTGCCTGATAGCCGCCACCCGACTAAAACTGGTCACGGCGTGAGCGGAGAATAGGGCAACGCCGAGGGGCGACCCGAGCACCGACTCAGGGGATAAGACCGACGGCGCGGCGGTCCGCCGCAAGGCGGCCGGCCGCGCTCCCACGTTCGGAATCGGCGCCAACGCCGGTGGAACAACCTTCGCCGAACAAGGCCGCGATCCTCATGGCCCGGACGCCATCCCGCTTCGTTACCGCACAGTCCGCGAAACTCAGATTTGCCGGTGAACCAGGACAACTTACTATGGCCAAGAAGAAATCCGCTTCCAAGAAAAATCGTTCAGCCTCTACCGCCGCTCGGGCGTCGCAGCACGTCAATGCGCAGGCACCCACCGCATTGGCGAGCGCCGCCGAACGGATTGTGATGCGGACTGGCGAGGCGCTCGTGGAGGCCGAGCCGTCCTGGTCGGCCGCCGAACCCGAGGTGGTGATTGGCGAATTGGATGGGCCGGTCGGCTACGCCATCGCGAACTTGCTGGGCGATCAAGTCAAGGGCCACACGCGCGTCTTCGCGATCCTCAACAGCGACATTCAAATCCGGCCGACAACGCTGATGGTCAGCAAGGTGACCGTGAACAACGAACGCTACACCAACATCTTGATGGGAACCGTGCAAGCGGCGATCGCCAACGGGGTGCTCGACGCTGTCCGGGCCGGCGACTTGCCGAAAGACAAAGTCAACGATCTGGGAATCGTCATCTCGGTGTGGCTCGATCCGGCCGTCATCTCCACCGAAATCGATCCCGAGTTGCTGTTCCGCACCAACCGCGAGGCGACCGCCAAAGCGATCCGCAAGGCGATGCGGCACGAGCCATCGATCGATTGGCTGCTCGAAAACCAAGACAAAGTAACTCACTACTTCCATCAACTGGCCATGGACAAACAACTGTAGCCACCGATGAAGGTCCGTGTCCTTCAGTGTCCGTCCGTGGCTGACCTTTATTCTTTCGTTGGAACAACAGCTGTGTGCGGCGACGAAGGGTTTACCGCCCGCCGCGCCAGCTCTCCACGAGACGCCGCAAGGCGTTGACGCCTGCCGGATCGCGGCCGCGTGGCACGGAGATGGTGAAGCGGCGGCGGTGTTCGTCCAGCACCTCGATCGCGATGGTCCAGCGGCGGCGTGGCAACGCGTCGTCCACCCTTTCGCCCCATTCGATCACCGTGATTCCCGTTCCGTCCAAAAACTCCTCGGGGCCGAGCGCGAGGAATTCGTCGCTGTCGTGAAGTCGGTAGGCGTCGAGGTGATGGATCGTGCGGCGGCCCTCGTAAGCATGGCACAGGGTAAACGTGGGGCTGACAACCGCTCGACGATCGGCCCCGAGCGCGGCGGCCAGGGCTTGCACCAACCGCGTCTTACCGGCGCCCAGCGTGCCGTTCAGCGAAATCACGGTCCCGTCTGGCAGTGTCCCTGCGAGCAATGAACCGAGTCGCTCCGTGGCTGGCTCGTCTTCGCCCACGAACCGCCAGATGGCCTGCGGTTGGCTCGGATCGTCCAAGTACGAGTCCCGCTGGTCCTCGAATGATTGCGGGAGCGGTTCGCCGGGAATCAATGCTGGTATCCTCGGATGGCTAAGGGCTGTAGAGCTTGACCGTGCCGGCGTCCGCGCAGTCCGCGTTCGGCCGTGATGATGCCGATGGGTCGAACTGGCACCTCGAGTGTCACGTCGGTGGCGATCCGCATCGCCTCGCGCGGCGACGCGACAACCAGCAATTCGAAATCCTCGCCATCGCCGAGCGCGTGGTCGAGCGGCGTGAGGCCGTCGGCGCGGCTGCGGGAAAGTTCGCCCGCCGCGGCGTCGATCGCGATCGCATCGAGATCGACGCAAGCGCCAACGCCGCTCTCGCTAAGAATGTGGCTGAGGTCGAGCGACAATCCATCGCTCACGTCGGTCGCCGCGTGGATCTCGTAGCGTTCCGCCAGCTGTCGAGCCAATTCCAGCCGGG
>JBIKVL010000218.1:0-6606 GCA_044356875.1 Pirellulaceae bacterium
GCGTGGATGAGACGAGCGTTTCCCCGGAGGGCGGACTGGGACAGATCGACATCGCGGTGGTCGTCCTGTATTTCGCGGGAACGTTCGGTATCGCTTGGTGGTTTGGGCGGCGGCAGCGCAACGTCGATGATTTCCTGGTCGGCGGCCGCCATATGCCGTGGTTCGCGGTCGGACTAAGCATCCTCGCGACGCTGTTCTCGACGTTGTCCTATTTGGCCGTGCCGGGCGAAATGATCAAGCACGGCGTAGGACTTTTTCTCGGGTATCTTGTCCTGCCGCTGACCGCGACGGTGATCCTGAAATTGTGGATCCCGTTTTTCATGCGGTTGCGATTGACGAGCGCCTACGAGTATCTCGAGCGGCGTTTCAGCTATCCGGTGAGGTTTCTTGGCGCCAGCCTGTTCTTATTGTTGCGGCTGGGATGGATGAGCATGGTGATTTTCGCCGCGTCGCTCGCCCTCGACCGCGTGAAGGGACCGGATTTGGCGCTGTTGCCCGGCCCCGATCTTTACTGGTGGATCCTACTGATTGGATTGGTCGCCGCCGTTTATACCAGCGTCGGCGGCATTCAAGCATTGATCTGGACCGATGTGCTTCAGTGCGTCCTGCTGTTGACCGGCGTCTTGATGGCGATTTTTTACGTGGCTTGGAACGACGGCACCGGGCCGGTCGACTGGTGGCGGACCGCGAACGAACATGGATTGAAACATACCAATCCGACGCTCTTCTCGTGGGACGTCACCGTTCGGGTTACGGTGGCCACAGCGCTGCTCAATAATTTTTTCTGGCATATTTGCACCCATGGCTCGGACCAGGTGGTGCTGCAACGGTATTTTTCAACGGCGTCCTTGGGCGCCGCCCGCCGCAGTTACATCATCAACATGGTGGTGGACGTGTCGATGTCGTTGCTGCTGGCGATGGCGGGTTTGGCGCTGCTCGCATTCTATTTGCGCCACGCGGAATTGCTTCCCGCCGACACCGAGTCGGCGATGGCGGCCGCTGACAAGCTGTTTCCGCACTTTTTGGGCACGCAATTGCCGGCGGGCTGCGCTGGGCTGATCATGGCGGCTTTTCTCTGCGACGCGATCCAGACTTTGGAGGCGGGCGCCAATGCGATCACGGCCGTCGTTTCCAATGATTTCGTGCCCCGACTTCGGCGTGGCGGACAGCGTTTTTTCAGCGACCTCGGATTTGTGCGGTTCGTGACCGTCGTCGTGTCGCTGCTGGTGACGTTGAACGCTTGTGTCGCCGTTCTGGTGATGTCACGGATGAACCTGACATTGGTCGACTTGATGCCCAAATTCTTCAACATGTTCGTCGGGCCGCTGGCCGCGAGCTTTTTCGTCGGCATGTTCCTGCCTCGCTGCACGACGCGGTCCGTGTTGCCCGCGATGTTGCTCGGGTTGGCCGTGTCGGTCCTCTGGAATTGGTGGCCGTTCCTGGTGAATGAGAATGTCAAGCCGACGCCGCTGTTGGCGATCGCGCTTCCCTGCGTCACCACTTTTGTGACCGCTTTCGCGTTGGGATTCGTGGTGGAACGTGGCGGAACGCATGCGGGCGTGGGATATACCTGGCGAAAGATTGTCCGTTAGCGAGCTTTTCCATGATCGAAGTCGATGGGGCAGGTTGGGGATCCAAATACGTCGCGTCCGGCAATGCCGGGCGGTGGCTTTTCCGGTCTGTCCTTGGGCCTATGGCGGGATTGATCGCCGTGCTGCTGGCCGCGTGCCAACCAACGGCGGCGCCACAGGGAACGTCACCGGTAACGCCATCAGCCGTTTCGGCCGGATCCACGGCGGTCCCGACTGCCGCGGATCCAACCGCGGCAGGTCCGACGGGCGCGATGGCGACTGGGGCCGGCGCGGCGGAGACAACGAGCCCGCTGGCCGCGTCGACGGAGCCGTTCCAGGGGCCGCTGTCGGCCGCGGAGTTGGCCGAGGGCTGGATTTCGCTGTTTGACGGAAAAACGTTATTCGGCTGGCAAGCGGCCTCGAAGGCGAACTGGAAGGTCGAGGACGGGGCGATAACGGTGTCGGAGGGCGAGCCGGGATTGTTGTGTTCAGGGGTGTCGTGGAGCGACTACGAGCTGCGGTTGGAGTTTCGTTTCGCGCCGGGAACCAACAGCGGCGTGTTTCTGCATTCGCCGCTCAAGCCGGTCGATCCCAAGGTGGACTGTTATGAATTGAATATCGCGGAGCCGGCGGTGAGTCCGTTCCCCACGGGTAGTTTCGTGGGTCGGGAGAAAGGCGCGGAGGCAGCGGGCGTCGCGAAGCCTGAAGAGTGGCACGCGTATGACATCAAGCTGGAGGGAGCACGCGTTCAGGTGCGGCTCAACGGCCAACCGGCGTTGGATTACACCGATGCCAAGCCGCTGCGACGCGGTTTGATCGGTTTGCAGCTGAACAAAGGCGCTGTGTCGTTCCGCAATATCAAGCTCAAGCCGCTGGGACTGGCGGCGTTGTTCAATGGTCGGGACTTGGAAGGCTGGACGCAGCCGGCTGGATCAAAGAGCCGAGTGGCGGTGACGAAGGATGGCGAATTGAGTTTGCGTGATGGCAAGGGGTATCTGGAATCCACGGCTCGGTTTGGCGATTTCGTCGCCCGCCTCGAATGCAAGACGCTCGCGCCGCAATTGAATTCGGGGCTCTTCTTCCGCTGCATTCCGGGGCAGGAAATGAATGGCTACGAAAGCCAGATTCACAACGGCTACAAGGCGGGCGATCGCGGGCAGCCGGCCGACTGTGGCACGGGCGGCGTTTTTCGCCGTGTGAATGCCCGCATGGTCGCCGCTGACGATCTGGTTTGGTTCACCAAGACGTTGAACGCGTCGGGGCCCACGGTCGCGGTGTGGGTGAACGGCTATCAAGTGACACAGTGGACGGATGAGCGGCCGGCGGACGAGAATCCACGGAAGGGATTGCGGCTGGAAGCGGGAACGCTGCAGCTTCAGGGGCATGATCCGACAACCGATCTGCTATTTAGGAATCTCCAAGCGGCTGAATTGCCGACCCGGCAAGCGCCATAAACAAGGTCGTGGAAACGCGGATAGTGGAGGAAACGCGACGTGTCTCGACATCCGCGGAAGCCTCGCAAATCGGGGGCGCATCAGCGACGGCGCGCTGCCCCCGCACCACTACCCGGTTCGATTGTCGCCGATCCGCTCGCCAAGCGGCCACGTCTGACGGTGATCGCGTATGGACCCGAGAGTGTGGTTGAGCGGGGCGTCGAACGGTTGGAGGAAGTCGCCGAGCTCCGCGGCCGTTATCCGGTGCTGTGGCTGAACGTCGATGGCTTGGGGGACGCGGCGACGATCGAGCAGGTGGGAGAACTGTTTGGGCTGCATCGCTTGGCGTTGGAAGACGCGGTGAACACGCATCAGCGGGCGAAACTCGACTTGTTCGACTCGTCCGTGTTCATTGTGGCGCGAATGGCGAATTCGCGTCGGCCGGTCGTGCTGGAGCAGCTCAGTCTGTTTCTAGGCGTCGACTTCGTGGTCACGTTCCAAGAATCGGAAGGAGACTGCTGGGATCCACTGCGTCAACGGATTCGGGAAGGGGTAGGCCGGGCGCGTCATCATGGGCCCGACTTCCTGGTCTACTGCCTGCTGGATGCCGCGATCGACGCCTATTTTCCATTGCTGGAGGCGTGTGGCGACGATCTTGACGCGATCGAGGAGAGTGTCGTTTCCAGACCAGGACGCGAGTCGCTCGACCGCCTGCACCATATGAAGGGCGAGCTGTTGGCTTTGCGGCGAGCGATCTGGCCGCATCGTGAAATGCTAGCCGCGCTCGCCCGGGAATCGACGCCGTTCGTCACCGACGCGACGCGGCTTTATCTGCGGGATTGCCACGACCACGTGATACAAATCGCCGATCTGCTGGAGACCTATCGCGAGTTAGCGGCCGACTTGCGGGATTTGTACATGTCGGCAGTGAGCAACCGAATTAATGAAACGATGCGGGTGCTGACGATCATCGCGACGATTTTCATTCCGATCACGTTCATCGCGAGTATCTTCGGGATGAACTTCGATCCGGGCGCCTCGCCGTGGAACATGCCGGAACTGCGATGGCGTTGGGGATATCCGGGCGCGTTGGGCGCGATGGCCCTCACCGCGGCGGGGATGGGCTGGTATTTCTATCGCCGGGGTTGGCTGGATTCGACGGACGGATGGGCGTCTCCGATCGGCCATAGTCAGACGAGGCAGCACTTGGTCGGTGTGGAACACCGTCCAAGTGGTGGCGAGTCGCACGGCGTGGCGACACGCCGGGCGCGCGACGACGGATAGCAGCTCGCTTTCGCTGCTACATCGTATCTGATAATCGCGAGTCTGGCGCCTCTTACGGTGGTCTCGGTCATTTGAGATTATGGCAAGAAGACGCCGCGTTCCTGCAAGATATTGAGCAGTCGATCGCGTCTTTGGCGATCATCAATCGTGGGCGATGGCGGAGATTTCGCAAGGATTTCGAGGGCAGCGGCGATATTGCCGTGCGCGATTTGGGCGGCGGCGAGCAGCGTGAACGAATTCGTCCGCGGATCGCCCCGCAATAGCTTTAGCTGCGATTTTGATTCGAACTCCGACTCCGGCACTTCGTCAAAAAGGATTTCCGCGAGTCGGCGAGCGGCGATTGGATCCCGGGGGTCGGTTTCGACGCGTTTTTCGAGCAGTTCGCGCCAGGGCCTAGGCTGATCTTTCGCCATCAGACGCCGCTTTTCCAGTTCCAATTCCAAGAACTGTGGGCAGTGTTTTTCCAATTCGGCGAGCGGCACGTCGGAAGCGAGTATCTGGCGGGCCGTCAGATAAGCCCGATCGTAGCTTTCCGCGGTTCGCGGCGTGGACGGATCGGACGGCGGACACCAAGCGTCGGCGGCCAGGTTCCATTCGCCCTTCGCCGCATAGACAAAGCCCAATTCCGTCATGGTCCACGGCGACAATTCGCTGACCAACCGCGATTGTTCAAACGCGAGGCGAAGATGTTCCGCCTGCAGTTCACGGATCACCTCGATGGAGACTCCACGCAGCTTCGCCGAGTACTCCCCAAGAATTTGCACTTCGGCGATCGCGTTGCGGGTAAGCACTGTCCGCAGTTCATCCGCGACAGCGTTGTTCAGGGACCGTCCGTCGTGCGCGGGGGAGGAAGTTTGATCGGCGGGCGAAGGCGGTGTTCGCGATAGAACGGTTGGCGAGGTTGCGACTTCGCGTAGGGCGGAGCGTCTGATCTTTTCGACCGTTTGCTCGCTGGGCGCGTCCCAAACATCAATCGTTCCATTAGCGCGATCGACAGCGAGTTTTTGTCCCGAGCGGCTCCAGCGGATGCGGCTGCGATAGTTGGCGACGCTATCGAGTGCCGTGATTGAGGTGCCAAGGCGGAGAACGAGGCGGCGATCCTTGGGACTCCATAAATCCACCTCACCGGCGCGGTTCACGATGGCAAGTCGCGGCTGCGAAGTGTCCGGGCTGAAGGCCAAATCCATGACATCCGACGCGCTGCCGCTCCCGATTGCGTAAAGGAACTCCGGCTTGGGGATTTGGGCCGGGGTTGAGATGTCCACGAGCACGATTTGTCGACCGTCGGATGGCGTAATCGCCAACCAAGTTCCGTTTGGAGCAAAGGCACAAGGAGCGGGTGAACCGGTAATCCCCGCAGCGATCCGATCGTATCGAGCGCCGTCGCCAAGCGGCACAAGGGAGACACCCATTCGTCCATAATGCAAGGCGAGACGCTGGCGCCAGGGATCGAAGGTCACAATCGGCGATTCCGGGGCGGCGTTCTCCGTGCCTGACGGGGGGGCGATGGAGCGGAGCAATTCACCGGAAACCGCGTCCCACAGCTTTACTTCGGTGTCCCCTTCTTGGATCGTCGCGATCGTCTTTCCACTGGGGCTGACCCAATGCCGGTCGAAGCGACCTGTTGCATTCACGACTCGCCCGTTCATTTCGCCACTCGCGGTTTCGCCCGAGGCGATGATCGGGGCGGGCGAATACCACTGCGGCACCGCGAAACGCGTGCCATCTTCGTTAAGGTAGGTTGAATCGTGGAATGTTCTATGGGGGACTGCGGTGCTCAACCATCGCAGTCGGTGGGTTTCTCCCGTTTCGATGCGAGCGGCGTCGACGATTAGCCCGTGCTCGGGCGCGAAGCGAATTCGCTCCAAGTGCTGCTCGTCCTGGGAGAACGCGAAGTCAAGGATCTGGGCGCGGATGGCCGGGGGGGCGATCAGTGGCGAAGTCTGGCCGTCCGCGGGGACGGTGTCAGGAGGCTTGGCGGCATCTTGCGGAGCTTGTGGGAGGGACGCTGCCCCAAGGAAACTTCCGACAAAGGGCGAGATAGGCACCGGTATGTGTGAATCGGGGCGGCTTAGGTCCCAGAGTCGGAGGATCCGATCATGCGCGATGGTCACGACCAAGGGAGCCAGCGGACTAAGAGCGATCGCTCGGATCGGCCTCGCATCGCTCAATAGACGTTGTAGCTTTTGGCTTGTATCGACACGCCAGATTTCGATGCTCCCATCGCTGCTGGCTGTCGCCGCGACTTTGCCGTCATCGCGAACCGTGCCAATGGTCGCCTGCGGATGTTCGTAAAACGAGCTGAGTTTGGCGACTCC
>JBIKVL010000219.1:0-6600 GCA_044356875.1 Pirellulaceae bacterium
CGCCGCGACGGATAGAGGTCCGTCGCGGCGTGCTGGGGAGATTGCCAGTCGGCTTTCGTTACGGAGTAGCGGGAGCGGCTGGCAAGGCTTGCAACCGCACATTGCGGAACTCGACGGTGTCGCCGTGGCCCGCAAACCCAAAGAAGCCGCTCGTCCGCGTCTTACCCGGATGCGGCGAATTGGCCATGTACTGCGTGATCTTCGACAGGTCCGTATCGAGGATGACGGTGCCGTTGAGTTCGACTTTGATGGTTGAACCGCGCACGGTCACTTCCTGGTAGTTCCATTGGCCGGCGGGACGCAGGTAGCCGCGTTTGGCCGCCGCCATCCCATAGGCGGATCCGTGGTACTGCCGCGGATCCAGCTTGGAATACTGCGGAGCGTCGTTGTCGAGTACCTGCAGCTCGCACATGCCCACGTAGGCGGTGTCGCCTTGGCCGGGGTAGCGAATCGCCAACCCGTTATTCCCGCCCGGCGGCAGCTTGAATTCGATCCGCGCCACGAAATCAGCGTATTCGTCCTTCGTGTGCAGCACGCCGCCCTTGCCTTTCTTGCAGCGGATCGCGCCGTCGATGATCTCGTAGTTGTCCACAGCCCCGCCCCAGCTTGCCAGCGACGTCCCGTCAAACAGCGTTTTGAACTCGGAGGCCCGCGCTTCGCCCAGCGTCTTCGCCGCCTCTTCCGCCGAGATTTCGCGGATGTACAGGTTCCTCCAGCGGATCTCGCCACCATGCGTCTGCAGTTGAATGGGGCCCTTGGCAAACAACGGCGAGCTGCGGTCCCAGAAGTTTTCCAGGATCGCATTGTCGACAACCAGCTTGCCGTTCAGATGAATCGTGGTTCGCGCGCCGATCTGCTTGATCTTCAACGCGTTCCACTCGCCGAATGGCTTGTCCGCCAACACCAGCGGATCCTTGCCTGGGGTGCCGGCGGAGTTGTTCCACAGTCCCCCTGAGCCCTTGTTGGCCCCGAGATTCCACTTGCCGCCCGCTTCGGTCGTGTCCCAGATCTGCACCTGCGGAGTCGCCCGCAGATAGATTCCGCTGTCCGCCTTCGCCACCGTCTTGTACTCGATCAAGAACTCGATGTCGCCGAAGTCCTTGTCGGTCGTCAGGTAGGCGCCCTGGCCGTCGTTCACCAACTCGCCGTTTTCCACCGACCAGTGCGCCTTCGCGTCCTTCGTCCACTCGTCGATCTTCGCTTGCCGATCCGCTTCGCTCATCTCCGCCAGCTTCCGCGGATCGAAATGCGGCATCCCGTGCCAACCGGCCAGATCCTTGCCGTTGAACAACGCCGTGAACCCCGACGGCGGCGTCGATTCCTCCGCCCGCGCCGCTCCGCCGGCCATCGCGGCGGCGATCGCCGCCACCCCGAACGCGATCCGCCCCACGCTCCGCCATTGCCGCCACCAAGCGGCCTTCACGATACTCATACTTTCAACCTCCTAAGGATGCAACTCCCAGCGACCCGTTCGCCAAGGCGACGCGAGCGGATTGTAACGCGGCGCACCCCTGACCGTGGACAGGGCTAGTAGCTAGTGGCTAGTGGTTGGTGGCTGGTGGTTGGTGGTTGGTGGTTGGTGGTTGGTATGCGGTCGCTGTCCAGCGGTCAATGGACAGTGGTCAATGGATAGCGAAGAGCGGAAAGTGGAAAGTAACGAAGAAAAGGCAGTCATCGGCACAGCGGAAGATGGGGAATCGCTACAAACTATCGACCAATGAAAAATGAAAAATGACCCACAACCAATGACCCACACCCCATGAAAAACGACAATCACGACGGGGCCCGACTTCGCAGTTCGACTTGGTTCGATTCGCCGGAGCTTTATGGTTGGACGCGGCAGGCGGCGCTCTTGGGGCAAGGGATGGATCGCTCGTCATTCCAAGGCAAGCCGGTGATCGGGATCGCGAATTCCTGGAGCGAACTGACCCATTGCAACCAGCATTTGCGACAGCTGGCCGAGGCGGTGAAGCGCGGCGTGTGGCAAGCGGGTGGCGTGCCGCTCGAATTCCCCGTGATTTCGCTCGGCGAATTCAATATCCGGCCCACGGCGATGTTTCTGCGGAACCTGATGAGCATGGATGTCGAGGAGTCGATCCTCGCCAACCCGCTCGATGGCGTCGTGCTGCTCGCGGGCTGCGACAAGACGACGGCGGCGATGCTGATGGGGCTGGCGAGCGCCGACCTGCCGTCGGTTCTTGTCACGGGCGGCCCTCAATTGAACGCTCATTGGCGCGGCGAATCGCTTGGATCTTGCACCGATTGCCGCCGGTATCAAAACGAGCTGCGGGCGGGGCGTATCACGAACGACGACTGGCTCGACCTGCAGACGGCGATCATTCGCAGTCCCGGGCACTGCATGACGATGGGAACGGCGTCGACGTTGGCCATCTTGGCGGAGATGCTTGGCGTCGCGCTGCCAGGCAATGGCACGATTCCGGCCGCCGACAGCGCCCGCGCGCGGCTCGCCGAGTACGCTGGCCGCGTGATCGTCGACGCGGTCGCCGCCGACCGTCGCCCCAGCCGGCTGATGACGGCGTCGGCGTTCGACAACGCGATCCGAGTGCTGCACGCCGTCGCCGGTTCCACGAACGCGATCGTCCATTTATTGGCGGTCGCGGGCCGGCTGGGTGTCGACTTGCCGCTGCGGCGGTTTGATGAACTGAGCCAAACGACGCCCACGCTGCTCAATCTCAAGCCGTCGGGGACGCACTTGATGGAGGACTTTCATTACGCGGGCGGGACCGGCGCGTTATGCCGGGAACTGGCGGACCTGCTGAATTTGGGCTGTGAAAATGTCGCTGGCGTGACGCTCGAGCGGATCGTGTCGGCGGCTCGATGTTTCGACCATGAAGTGATCAAGCCACGCGCGACGCCGATTCGCGCGGACGGCGGTCTCGCGGTGCTCCACGGGTCGCTGGCGCCGAGTGGCGCGGTGATCAAGCCGAGCGCCGCGACTCCCGGCTTGCTTACCCACAAAGGCCGCGCCGTGGTCTTCGAGGACCACGAGGAATTGCTCGCGCGGATCGACTCGCCCGATCTGGACGTTTCCCCCGACGACATTTTGGTGATGAAAAACGCTGGTCCGTTGGGCGGACCGGGCATGCCCGAATGGGGTTTGCTGCCGATCCCCGCGAAGCTGTTGCGGCAGGGAGTCCGCGATATGGTGCGGATCAGCGACGCGCGGATCAGCGGCACGGCCTTCGGAACGGTGGTCGTGCATGTCGCGCCCGAAGCGGCCGTTGGCGGGCCGCTGGGCCTCGTGCGGTCGGGCGATTGGATCGAACTGGACGTGCCTCGTCGCCAGCTCGATTTGCTCGTCGACGCCGACGAGCTTTCCCGGCGCCGCGCGACGCAGCCCAACCGGCTCACGCGCCCGCTCCGCGGCTACGCCAGGCTATATCACGACCATGTATTGCAAGCGGATCGCGGCTGCGACTTCGATTTCCTGCCCCGCGCGAACACTCAGTGAGGTGGAGTTCGAAATGGTCCATCCGGGATTCATGTGGGTCCCGCCGAATATTCATGCCTCGCCCAACTTCCGAGCCACGGCGCAAGCCGCACCCTGCGACTCCTTCGATGGCGACCCACAGGAAACCCAGAAGGACCCAAAGGTAACACGGCAGAAACCTAGCGCCGCGCCGTTCCAAAAGCCACCATAAAAATAGCTGCCCGGAGTTACCGCGGTATTTTCGCCTGGCCTGAGGATTGCCCATCGCCAACCTATCGACTAAGCTGCCGTCGCTGATTCTCCACGGATTTAGCATTTCTCGACCGGGAAAGAACTCGTTCGATATGCCACGGTCTAAGGCGACGCCATGGTCTAAGGCGACGCAGCGGTCTCCAGCGATGCCACGGTGTTGAGTGGCAACACAATTTTGAGCGACGCTACGGTTTCGAGCGACGTCGTGTTCAGGGGCGTGGCGGTGTGCCGCCTCGCAGTTTTGCAGACTTGCTCTTGCTACCCAAAAAAACGATTGTTTTTTGGTTTCACATTCCACAATGGCGGGGGAATCTATGCGGTTTAAGTATTCCTTGATTCTGACGGCTTGGCTCGCGAGCCTCTGCGGGGCCAGCATGCAGCATGTTGTGGCCCAAACCCGCGTGCCGGCGAACACCCAAGACAGCAAAACCGAAAGCGAGGTGCGCGACGTCATGGCCCGCCTCGCCGCGGCATTCAACGCCGGCAAGTCCGACCAAGTCGCCAGCTTTTTTCTGGAGAACGGCGAGTTGATCGACGAGCAGGGAAACGTGTACCAAGGAGCTGGCGAGATCAAAGCGGTTCTCGATCGGTTCACGCGGAAATTTCCCGGAGCGAAAGCCTCTATCGAAATCGAGTCTATTCGCGCGATTGGGCCCGTCGTCATCCAAGACGGCACGCGTACCACGATCCACGAAAACACCCCCTCCGTGGTCCAGTTCACTTCCGTTTTCACCAAGACGGCCGCAGGGTGGCGGATCGCGTCGATGCGCGACTTCCCGGAACAAGAGGCGCCAACTCCAGGGCAACAGTTGCAATCGCTGGCTTGGTTGGCGGGCGAATGGGTCAACGAAGGCGCCGACGCCCGCGTAAAAATCAGCTATCGCTGGTCCGAGGACAAGAATTTTCTGCTGGGAGAATTCACGGTTCTAAAAGAGGGGAAAGCCACCATAAAAACTTCCCAGCGAATCGCCTGGGATCCGCTTCTGGGCAAACCGCGTTCCTGGCTATTTGATTCGGATGGCGGTTTTTCCGAAGCGGTTTGGACCCGACTGGAAGACGGTCGATGGCTCATCAGGTCGTCGGCCGTGTTGCCCGACGGAACGACAGGGTCGGCGAACGTGACAATCACCCCGGCCGGCGAGACGCGGTTTGTCTACGCGGGAAGCAGCAGGCTCATCGGAGAAAACTTGGAAGACGACTTCGAATTGACGATCGTGCGCCAACCTCCGGCCGCGAATGGCAAGTAAGAACGACGCGCGATTCTGAGCAATAAGGAGATATCCGATGCGAACCGCCTTTCATTACAGCCTGCCGCTGGTCTTAGTTTTAACGTTGACGGCCTTCTTGCCATCAGCAAGGGAAGCCCATGCCCAAAGGGGGCACCGGGGAGGAGCTCGGCCCTCAATGGGCATGGTTGGAGGCGGGGGAACTCGCCCGAGCTACTCGCGACCGTCCAGCGGCAACTACCCAGCATCGCGGCCGTCGCCGTCGGCAGGTTATCGGCCGGGCGCCAGCACACCGAGACCGAGCGTGGCGCCTTCCACTGGGCCGCGCCCATCGGTCGGAAACGCATCCGCCCGGCCAGCCTTGCCAGCAACGAAACCTTTTACCCCAACCGTCGGCGGATCGCGGCCGTCCTTGGGTATGGGCACTGGGGCGAAACCAACGGCGCCAATGACACGACCCGTTGGTCCTACTGCGGCAACGCGGCCCGCACTTCCCGCCAGTACCCGTCCGACGGTACGGCCGCCAATCGCTACCAGACCCGCGCCGCTTCCCGGTTTTGGCAACAACATCCGTCCTACTCCGGGAAGGCCTCGACCTGCCGGCCCCGGCAACAACGCGCGGCCCGTGATCGGCGGCAACCGTCCGCATGTGGACGGCGACACCAACATCAATATCGGTCAGATTGGAAACAACCATATCAGCCGCCCATCTTGGGACATCGCCTCCGGCTTCTCGCGCCCCTCCTGGGGATTGGGGAATAACTGGCATAATAATTGGCACGATAACGGCATTCACCACCATCATCACGGTTGGTACAACGGCTGTTGGCATGGGCACTGGGGCAGCGACTGGTACGCGCCGGTTTTTTGGGGCGCTATCGGCTGGGGCCTGGGAGGATACACGTCCTCATGGGGCTCTGGGCCTTACTACTACAACCCTTATTACGTGGACCCGGCGATCGCTCAAACTTCGCCCTATGACTACTCGCAACCTGTGGTCATCAACAACAACGTCAACGCCACGGCGGTCGAAGGAGAAGGCCAACAGCCTGCGAGCGACCCGCGCGAGAAGCAGGGACTGGAGCGTTTTGACGCCGCTTTGGCCGCTTTCAAAATGCAGGAGTACGCGAAAGCCCTCGCGGAAATCAACGCGGCGTTGAAACTGCTTCCCAACGACCCGGTCGTCCACGAGGTGCGAAGCCTCGTGCTCTTCGCCACGGCAGACTACAACGCCGCCGCCGCGGGACTGGCCTCCCTGCTCGCGTCGGCGCCCGGGATGGACTGGACGACCATGAGCGGACTTTACGGCGATGTCGCCGACTACACGTCCCAACTGCGAAAGCTCGAACGCTACGCCGAACAGCATCCTACGGACGCTCCATCGCACCTCGTCTTGGCCTACCATTACTTGGTGACAGACGCGAAAGACGAAGCGGTCGCCGCACTCAAGATCGTCGTGAAGAGTCAGCCAAAGGATGTGACCGCAAAACGAATGCTCGACGCGCTGGCTTCGCCGACCAGCGAACCCGCGGACACCACGCCCACGCCGGCCCCTGCTCCTCCCCGCGATTCCAGCGCCACAACCGACTTGGTGGGCACTTGGAAAGCCCAAGCTGGTAACGCCACCATCGAATTGACGATCACCGATGACTCGCAATTCACTTGGAAAGC
>JBIKVL010000220.1:0-6546 GCA_044356875.1 Pirellulaceae bacterium
CAACCGGAACCGCAGGCCGCCCCACAGGCCTCCGCCGAGCCAACCGGGGCGGGCACGGCGGCCGGCCTGCCGTTCGTCACGCAGAATACGGCCGATTTGCCGTTGTTGCACATTCCCTGTCCCAAGGGGCATGAATTGGAGGTGCCGCGGGACATGCTGAACCAGTTTGTCGAATGTCCGCAATGCCAGGCGCAGTTCACGCTCCGCGAGCGGGACAGCGTCGAGTTCCGCAAGAAACATTCCGCGGAAATGGAACGCCGCTGGGAGCAGACGGGCCAAACTTGGCTCCAGTGGGCGATCATCTTCGCGGTGCTGGTGGTCATCGGGCTCATCACCCTTATCGCTCTGTCGTAATCCCAATCGCCCGCAAGGCTGCTCGCCCGTCATCCGGTCCGCGTAGGCTTAGGTTCGTTCTCCGGGAAATGATCTCACGGAGGCTCCGTGTCACTGTAAGATCCAAGCAGAGAGCGCGAGCAGGGCGGTACTCGCGAGCGGGCGGCAGCGCCGGTTTCGACGTCAACGTCAAACTCGCTTGCCGCGTGTACTTGGTTGTCCGCTAGTAACGCAGTTTGCCCGCAATTCCGTTTTCCGATGTCCACCCTCCGCGTTGAAGGCACCCCATGAGCACTGTCGGTCCGTCGTCGTCCTCGTCCCAGTCGTCCTCGTCCCAGTCTTCCGCTGAGGCGAGTTCGCAGGCCACGCCGTCCGCGGACGGTGCGCGGTTCGCCGGACTTTGGCCGGCCGTGATTACGCCGATGACGGTGGACGGGCAAGTGGCCTACGGGACGCTGGAGCGGATGGTGGATTTATTCGCGACCCAGGGGTTGGACGGGCTGTATTTGACGGGTTCGACCGGGCAATGGCCTCTGTTATCCGGCGAGGAGCGGCGGCGGATTTTGGAATGCGCGGCCGGCGCGGCGGCGGGGCGGTTGCCGATCATGGCGCATATTGGCGCGACGACGACAGCGGAGACAGTGGCGCTCGCCGAACACGCGGCCGGCGTGGGGGCGGCGGCCGTGTCGGCGGTCGCGCCCTCTTATTACGGCTATTCGCCGGACGTGGTGTTCGCCTACTACGCCGAACTGGGCCGTGCGACGCCGCTGCCGCTGTTCGCCTACCATCTCAGCACAGTCAACTCGGTGCGGCTTCCACCCGCCGATTTCGTCGCCCGGTTGCTGGAGGTGCCGAACATCGCGGGCATGAAGATCACGGATGTCGACCTCTATTTATTCGGTTTGATCCGGGCGTACGGCGGCGACCGTTTGCGATTGTTCAGCGGCGCGGACGAAGTGTTGTGCCATGCCGTGTTGAGCGGCGCGATTGGGGCGATCGGCACGTTTTACAATCTGTGGGGCGTGGAATGCCAACGGGCGCGGCGTGCCATGGTGGCGGGCGATGTCGCCGCCTCGACGGCGTTCACGCGGCGTTTTCAAGCGGCGATTTCCCGAAGCATGCGAACCGGTTCGGTCTGGTCGTTCCTGCGGAAAGCGATGCTCAGAAAACACGGCGTCGACATCGGCATGCCCCGCCCGCCGCTCGGGTCCCAAGACCGTCCCTGGAGCGACGAGGACGTCGAGAGCATCCTGCGGTCGATGGAAGCGTGACGTCTCCACAAGCCGCTCCCTGACACTCGCATTGTCCCCGAAAGCGCGGCCAGCGATCCAAGCGCGGCCAGCGATCGAAGCGCGGCCAGCGATCCAAGCGCGGCCAGCGATCCAAGCGCGGCCAGCGATCCAAGCGCGGCCAGCGATCGAAGCGCGAATCACCCGCGGAAGACGATTGCCGGTTCCAGCACGAGCACTCGGCGGATGCTGATGAGGGCGGTGAGTCCTATGATGGCCAGGACCGCGATGGCGACGCCGATCGCGGCGTGCGACGTGAGATACAGGCCCGCCAGATGCGTGATGCCGCCGGTGGCGGTGAAGAACAAGGCGGTCAAGCCGATGCCCAGTCCGTAGCCCATCACGCCGACCACCATCGCTTGCAGAAGGATCATTCCGACGAGCCGCCCGTTGGTCACGCCCATCGCTTTGAGCGCGCCGAATTGCTTGAGGTTTTCGAGCGTGAAGAGGTAGAACGTCTGACCGGTGACCACGGCGCCGATGATGAACCCCAGTGTGATGGTGATGCCGAAGTTGACGGGAATGCCGGTCGAGCCGAGGAAATAGTTGATCGTCTTCCAGAAGAACTGGTCGCGGGTGAGCGCCATGAGTCCCGTGCGGGCCTCGATCGTCGCGCACACTTCGGCCGCGTCGTGGCCGGGCTGCGCCTCGGCGAGGACGAACGACATCAGGTTCCGTTCCCGAGGCACGAAGCCGGCCGCCGCGCTGTAACGGGTGTAGAGGACGGGCATCGTCGTGAAGGGCGGAGTCGCCTCGCAGATTCCGACCAGCACGGCGCGGCGATCGTTCAAGTAAAGCTCGCGTCCTTCGCGAAATGGCTCGCCGGGCCACATGTACTCGTGGCCCGCTTTGTCGATCACGACGGCGTCGGGACGCCGGAGATCGCTGAGTTTCCCGCGGAGCATTTTGCGGGGCGCGCCGACGAGATTGGCGTCGTCGAGTCCAAACATGACGACGTTGCGGTAGTTGCCGTCTTCCAGCCGCGCGCGGACTTGGCCCTTGTAGAGGCGGGCGGCCCAGGCGACCCCGGGTACGCCCCGCACGCGATTCAGGTCGGTCTCGGGCAGTCCCGGGGCTTCGTCCACGAACCGCACCTTGTTGTCCATCACCCAGATGCCCGCGTCGCTCACGTCGACAATCTGGCTCGCCGTGCGTTTGATGATGCCCACGAAAATCGACACCTGCTGGGACATCAGATGGCTGGCGAACGCCACGCCCATGATCAGTCCCCAGTACTTTCCGCGATCGCCCACCAGCATCCGCAGCGCTACCCAATTCATCGTTGCTCTCCGCCCGCGATCGTCGCCCCAACGCCGCCCCATGCTACGATGCGGCCCGCCAGTGCCGCTAGACATTCGGCCATCGCCGCTAGACAAATCGGCTCGCTTCGGTGACAGTCGTCTCGAAGTTGAAACAAGGTCGTCCCGGAGTCGCCGCCATGATCGATTCGCCGCCCAACGCGGCAACGGAAAAGCCCTGGGGTCGACGACTGACGTTGGCTTTGGTCGCGTTGTCGCTGCTGGGACCGATGGCGTACAAGCACGCGCCCCGCGAGGTGGCCCGTTGGCATCATGCGATCGCCGCCGAGCAATTCGACAAGGGGCGCGAGGAGGAGGCGCTGCGGTCGATCGAGACAGCGCTCCGCTGGTCGCCCGACGACGATCGCCTGTACCTGCAAGTCGCCGCATGGAAACGCGAAGCGGGCCGCTTTGAAGAGGCGCTGGAATGGTGCGGCAAGGCGCGCGAGCGGGGAGTGGGCCACGAAAGCGCGGTGCTTACCGAGGAAACAGAAAACCTGTGGAGCTTGAAACGCTGGAACGACGCGCTCGCGCTGTGGAAACAGGTGGCGGCCGCGGCGAGCGAAGCGGGAACGCTCGACCACGATCCGCGGTTGCTGAACAGTTTGGCTTACGCGCGGGCCCTCGCGAACACCGAACTGGAGGAGGCATTGCGGGATATCAACGAAGCGATCGCGCTGGCGGGGAGCGAGCCCGCGATGCTTGACACGCGCGGCTTCATTCAGTTTCGCCGCGGGGAACTGGACGCCGCCCTGCGGGACCTCGACAACGCCCTCCAATCGCTCGGAGTCCCTGCGGCGGCGGGACCAGCGGCGGCGGCGACAAATGCCTCCAAGACAGTCGACGCCCAGAAAGCTGAAAAGCCCCAATCCGAGACGCCCCAATCCGAGACGCCCCAATCTAAAACGCCCCAATCTAAAACGCCGAAAGAGACGGCGAACGGATCCCCCTCGAAAAAGTCCGGGCAACCCCAACCGCTCGAATCGAAACCGCGATTGCCGCCCGGTTCACCGCAGTCGACGCCTCTGCCGACACCGCAGTCGACGCCGCAGTCGACGGGGCAGCGACGACAGGAACGGCTGCAACAGCGGACGCAGGCCACGCTGCTCTACCACCGGATGCTGATCCTGGAAAAGCAGGGCCAAGCGTCGAAGGCGGCGGAGGACCGGAGACGGATCGAATCGCTCGGTTTTCGCCCGGACGATTCGATTTTCTGAACGCTTTTAGCTCGCTTTTGCGTGCCTTTGAGTGCTTTTGAACGGTCGTGAATGTCTGACGACGCCTGATTTGGCGAACGGTCGAACGGACAAACCGCCCTTGCGAAGGTTCCGAACAGGAGTATACTTGGAGACACGATTGCGAGGGGCCGTAGCTCAATTGGTTAGAGTACCGGACTGTCGATCCGGTGGTTGCGGGTTCGAGCCCCGTCGGCCTCGCTTTCATTTTTCCTTAGGTTGTCTGGAATGACACCATCCGGCGCTGCCAACTCGGCAGAATCTTCGCCCTTGGCTCAGGTGGTTGGTCCGTTGGCTTTGGGCCCCTATAAGCGGCTTAGCAACGGCGAGCTGACGCAGCGGATCCAAGCGAGCCGCGAGAAGCTTGGGCCGGAATTGCTGATCCTCGGCCACCATTACCAACAGGACGAAGTCATCGCGCTCAGCGATCTCCGCGGCGACAGCTATCAATTAAGCCAACAGGCGGCTTCGAGCCGCGATTGCCGGGCGATCGTTTTCTGCGGCGTTCACTTCATGGCCGAAACGGCCGACATTCTGGCCAACCGTCCAGAGAAGCTGGCCGAACGCGACGGGCGGCGAGTCACCGTCGTGCTGCCGGATTTGGCGGCGGGGTGTTCGATGGCCGACATGGCGGCGATCGAACAGGTCGAAGCGGCCTGGGACGACCTCGGGACGGTGATCGACACCCGCGAATTGATTCCCGTGACGTACATCAATTCGGCGGCGAGCCTGAAGGCGTTTTGCGGACGCCATGGGGGCATCGTCTGCACGTCGAGCAATGCCCGAGCGGTGCTCGAATGGGCGTTTCGTCGCGGCCGCCGCGTCTTCTTCTTCCCCGATCAGCACCTTGGCCGCAACACGGCGCTGGCGATGGGGATCAGCCCGGAAGCGATGCCCGTCTGGGACCCGCTTGGCGGCGAACTAGGCGGAAACTCGGAAGCCGCGATCGTGGACAGCCGCGTGATCCTGTGGAAGGGGCATTGCAGCGTCCACCAGATGTTTCAAGCGGCGCATGTGCATCAGTTCCGCGCCAAGCATCCGGGAATCAAAATCCTGGTGCATCCCGAATGCCCGCGGGAAGTGAACGACATCGCCGACATTTCCGGCTCGACCAGCAAAATCATCCAGGTTGTCGAGGCGGCGCCGCCCGGTTCCAAGTGGGCGATCGGCACGGAACTGCATCTCGTGAACCGGCTGAAGAAAGAGCATCCCGAGCAGGAGATCCATTTCCTCTCGCCGGTCGTCTGCATGTGCGCGACGATGTACCGCATCAACCTCGCGCATCTTTGCTGGAGCCTCGAGAACCTAGCGGCCGGTTCGCCCGTCAATGTCATCGAGGTCGATGCCACGACGACTCGCGACGCGCTGGTGGCGCTCAACCGAATGCTGGAAGTCAAATAGCCGCTAGTGAACTGGCCGCTAGTGAGAAAACCACTAGTGATATAGCCGCCTTGCTGGAGTCGGCCCCATGCCCAAATCCCGTCGTCCGCTGAATTGGATTCTTTTCGTTCTTGCGCTGTTGATTCTGGTGGTCACGCTCGAACCGAGCGGGCGGCTGCGAGGCTGGCTTTCGGGCGAGGCTTTTTTCGATGGCCGGCCGAGCCACGTTTGGCGGCGGCAGTTGCTGCTGAAGGCGCCGGAGCGACGCGAAGCGGCGCTGGCGAAGTTACGGGATGGCGGCGCCGATTCGGTTCAGGTCTTGCGCGAATTGCTCGCAAAGTCCGGCGAACCCGAGGTCCGTTGGACGGCGGCCGAGCTGTTGGGAGGGAAGAAGGGGGCCGCTCGCGACGCCGCCTCCGAATTGCTCGCCGCCCTCAAGGATGGCGACACGCATGTCCGGTCGGTTGCCGCGACCGCCGTTCCCGAAGTCGAGACTCCCGCCGAGAACGCGGTCCCGGCGTTGGTGGAACAACTGCGAGTGGAATCGACCGTGCCGTTGATTCGGGCATTGAGCCGTTACGGCGCCGATGCGAAGCCGGCGCTTGGTCGGTTGCTGGAAATCGCCGCCGCCGAGTCGCTGGACATCGAAGTGCGGTGGAACGCCGTGCGAACGCTGGGCAAGATGCGCGAGGCCGGGGCCGACGCGATCCCCTCGCTACTCCCGATGCTGAAAAGCCCTGAGTCGCGTCTTCGCGAACACGCCGCCGAGGCGCTTGGGGACATTGGCCCGCCATCGCGGTCCGTCGTGGACCAGTTGTTTCCCTTGCTAACGGATCCGGACATCAAAGTGCGGCGCGATTCGGTTCGTTCCATCGGCCAGATCGGAGCCGGCCCCGAGGCGATTCCGTTCGTCGAAAAACTGGTGAAGGACCCCGAGCAGATCGTGCGGGACGCCGCCACGAAGACGCTGGAACAGCTCCGCTAACCATTCGCCGCCCGGCCGGTTTTTTT
>JBIKVL010000221.1:0-6542 GCA_044356875.1 Pirellulaceae bacterium
AACTGCGTCGGCCGTCGATCGGCGAATTGTTCTCGCCGGAACTGCGCCGCACGACCTTGATCACCACGCTGATGTTCACCTGCAGTTTCGCTGCCGCCTTCGGCGCGATCCAGCAGATGCCGCAGATCGTGCCCGGACTACCCGAGGTCAAGGATGCCGTCGCCCAGGCGATGGAAAAGGACTTCCCGGAAAAAGCCCAAGCCGGCATGAGTAAGAAGCTGGCCGCTGAGGGCAAGTCGGAAAAGGAAGTGACGCAAGCTGTCGAAGGCAAGAAGCGTTCAATCGCTGGCCCCATCGAACAAGCGAAGGCGGCCAACGCCACCAAGATGCAGGAGATCGGCGGTTTGCTCGGCCGCGGCGCGCTCGCGTTTCTGATCGTGGTGATCGCCAGCCGCCGAACCGTGCTGCGAATCTTCCTCCTGCCCGGTCTCATCGCGATGCCGGTGGTGTTCGGCTGGGCCGCCGTGACAAGCCTCGATTACCTGCAATACGGCATGGTGATTGCCGGGTTCCTTACCGTGGCGCAGTTCAGTTTCTGGGGCAACTACCTCCCGCTGGTCTATCCGGTGCATCTCCGCGGCACGGGCGAAAGTTTCGCCGCGAACATCGGTGGACGGTTGATCGGCACCTCATTCGCCGCCGTCACCCAATTCCTCGCCCCGCTATTGCCCTTCGGCGTATCGGCCCCGAACAAAGTCGCTTTCGCTGCCGCGATCGTCGCCTTCACCGTCTACTTGATCAACTTCATCGCCAGCTTCTACCTGCCGGAGCCCAAACCGGAGGCGATGTCCGAGTAGCCTTCCCCCGGCGCGGTCGCCCGCTCTGGTGCGAAGACTTGTTCGCGCTATGTTTTTGGATCTCACGGAGACACCGTGCCTCCGTGAGATCATTGCCCTACTTGGCGAACGCTTTTGAATCGTACCCGGATTTCCGCCGTCGAAGCGGTTAGTCGGCGGAAAGAGTCGAAGCCACGCGACGGAAGTGCTCGATGAGTCCATGGGTTCCCGCCGCGCCGCCCAGAACGAGGAGGCGCACCGGCGACTCGTTTGGCAGTGCGTTCTGGAACTGGCTCAGCGAGCGGTGCCATTCGGCGAGCAGTTGCTCGTGTAAAGGCTGAACGGCGCCAGCGAGCCGAGACCAATGGGTAACGCGACGCGGTTCGCGTTTCCAATGTTCGGCATCCCCCCGCGACAACTGCAACTCGCGGCACATCGCCCGCGTGAAGTCGTCGCCCGCCTGTCCAACCGCTCGATACCACAGCGTTCGCGGGCCGCTGAAGACGAGATTCGTGACATCGCTGCCGCAATCCAGCAGAGCGACCGTATTATCCCGTGGCGAGTTCTGATAGCTGGAGGCGTCGTCGCCGGCGAGTTCGTATCGCAGCCAGTTGTGCAAGGCGACGGCGTCGCTTTGCAGGATGTCCGGCTTCACGGAGAGGCGATTCCAGATCGCCAACCGCGATTCCACGACGAGCGACTTCGCCGCGACAAACACAATCCGCCTGCCCGGCGGATCGGTGGAACCGGCTGCCTCGGCCTTGGAAGATCCGGCCTTGGATGTTTCTGCCTTGGATGTTTCTGCCTTGGAGGCTTCCGCCTTGCTTGTCGGAGCTTCCAAGGCGGCGTAGTCCCAGACCAATTCTTCGAGCGGCAGGGCGACTTGCCGGCGAGCCTCGAAGCGGATGGCGTCTTCGAGTTTCTTGTCGGCGATCGGCGGCATCGCGAACCAGCGGTTCAACGTGTTCAGTCCCGGCAGATTCACGCACACCTTATGGCCCTGGAACGGATGCTTTTCGAGCAACCTTTCCAAGGTTTGCGTGTAGCGCTCGGCCATCTGGAATTCGTCGCGGACCGGCTCGGCGGACTGTGAGTGTTCCAGCAATTCGGCCGCCTCGACCTGCGCCGCGCGGGTCTTTTCGTCCCATCGCAACAACACGGCCTTGATCGCGGATGGACCGATGTCGACGCCCCAAGCGGAAAGCGTCTCGCGGCGCCGTTTGCCCAACGACAGCCGGCTCCAAACGCTATCCTTGACGGCCGGCTTCAGGTTGATATCCACCTGGCCCTCGCCGATTCCCTGCAGGGCGAGCCCCAGGGCGACGAACCAGCGGCCGGGATGCACGCGGAGCGTTTGGTCCACTTCCACCGTGGCGCCGACAAGCCGCGTGGAACGACCGAGCCAATCGACGGGGCAGCCCGCTGCCGTCTTCGCTGCGGGGCCGCTCGACAGGCTGGCTGTCAAGTCGGCGGCGGCGAGCCAAGCTTCGCGAGGAGCAGTTCGCAACGCGGTGCGGGCAGTGCGTAGAGCCCGCTGCAACTCGGCGTTCTCAGGACCGCCTTCAGCGGCCCGTTGGGCCACCTCGGCAAGAGCGGCAGTGGCGAGTGTGGCCGTTCGAGCCTGCTCTGCCAGCCAGCAACCCTCGCGAGCTTCCACTTCCAACTGCCGCCCCTCGTCGCTGGCGGCGATCGCCGGAACCCGCCGGAGTAGGTCGAGCGTTCCCGAAAAATCGCGTTTCTCCAACCGTTTGCGGGCGGCGTCGCGGAGCTTTCCGGCGAGTTGCCCGGCCAATTGTTTGGCTTCGTTATGATCGGGCTTGAGCGCCAGTAGCCTGTCCAGCCGCGACCCCAGTTCCAAGAGATTTTTTTTCGCGAGCAGATCGCGGATATCGGCGGTCAGTTTCGTGATCCGGTCGCGCCGATCGGAAGCCTCGCTCAGCAGTTGCTCGATCTCCTTGGTGCGAAGGGGAACGCGAATCGCTTCCAGTTTCGCGATCGCACCGTCGATCGAGTGCGCGGCGAACAACTCGCGGGCCTCTTCGAACGCGAGTTGCGCTTGACGCTCCATTTGCTTGCGTTGCGCTTGATAGAGGTCCAAGCGGATTTTCGCTTCTCGGGCGAAGGCATCGAGTCGTGGGTCCTCGACGCGGGCGACTTCGCGGAGCAGCGCGAGCGCCTCGCCGAACTGCAGTTCGTCTTGTGCTTGTTTGGCGGCGTCGAGCCGGGATTCGCACCACTGGGTTCGCTCGGTCGCGTATGCCCGCAGGTTGATGCCGCACTGCCCACAAAACTGTTCGCCCCGCAGATGCGGCGCACGGCACTTGGGACATTCCGCCAGCAGCGATTTGCCGCAGGCGGAGCAAAAGCGGCGGTCGGCGGAATTCGCCGCGCCGCAATCCACACACGCGACTTGACCGGAGGCAGCGGCAAACGCGGCGACATTCGACGGCGCGCCCGAAGCTTGAGACACGCCAACCCGAGGAGCAATCACAGTCATGGTTCGTTTGAGGCTCGCATCCAAGATCGTTTTCGACGACAGGTCATGCAGCGTTGCGATGGCCGCTTCGAGCAATTCGTTGACCTCGGCCCACAGATCCGGATCCGCTTCCTCACGGAATCGTGCCAGCGATTCGCGTTTGCGATTCGCCGCAGCCTCGATCCGCGCCATGGAGTTTTCCAGCGGTTGCAGGCCGAGCAACTCATAGGGATTCGGAGGACGATCCGGGGTGGTGACGTCAAGCCAGTGGAAATACGGATCAAACGAAACACGAGCCATGCGGCGGCAAAACTCCAGAACATTAGTCGGGCAAAGGGGTTTCCAACGAGTAAAAACTGCCAAACTCACGCCAGGGAATCTCGACATCGGCCGTCTTGTAGCCGCCGACGCCAGCCGGGAAACCGTTGTTCAGCAACCCGTCGCCGTCGCGGTCGGTGACGGTGCGGACCGATCCGTCGCCGAAGAGCACATTGCAGGTGCCCCGATGCAGCGGCGCGAAACCCCGGTAGTCCTGCAGCGTTTGGCGGTTCCACACGGCCCACCAACCGCTCGAACCCGCCTGCGGAGTGCCATTGGCGAATGTGGGCACGGTCATGTCCGCGAACTTCACAGGGCCGTCAGTGAACGACTTGGCCGTCGGCTCGCCGCCTTGGAAGGTGTCGAGCGACGAGGAGAGAATTCCCACAGAAGCGGCATCGCCGAGCAGCGGCACGAAACTGGTCCCCACGGAGGCCCGGTCAAGCCGAACTTCCGTAAGCGGGCCCAGGGTCACGTTCCGAGACTTCAAGCTTGTGTCGCAGCCGCCTTGATTGGCCTTGAGATTGCCGCTGCTGTCGATCAGCACTCCCGTTCGGGCCATGTACCAGCTTGAACAGTAATTGGTGTTGTAGAACTTGTTGAGCACGCCATTGATGAGCAGGTTCTTTCGAGCGTCGCTGCCCGGGGTGAACGAATTCGCGCTGGTGATCAATTGGCGGCACGGGTTGACCGATTGAGTGCCGTCGAGGTTTGTGGAGAGCGGCGAGCCGGCACGGTCCACGCAGGCGTCAAACGTCGCGGTGTTCGCATCGAGCAGCGGTCCGTAATTCTCGCTAATCCGAGCGGGATTCGACGCGCATGTCATCTTGCCGACCGGAACGCCGGAATTGACGAGGTCGGCGACCCAGCCTTTTTCCGTGACCGCGCCGTCCCGCAACCAGTCCCAAGCCCCCGTACAGATCGCTCCGTTGCGGCGCTGCGCGTGTTCCGTCAACGCGCCGCCAAATTGCCGTAGGTTGTTGACGCAGGCGGCGCTGCGACCCGATTCACGGGCCATGTTGAGCGCTGGTAGAAGCAGAGCTACCAGCAAGCCGATAATGAAAATGACGACCAACATTTCCACCAGCGTGAAGGCCTGGCGGTCGCAAGCATGGTCCCAAGCTTTCGTTGTCCCTTGTCTACCCTGCATTGGCACACCCACATCCCATCCGGCCCCGTTCGCCCGGAGCCATTGAGCCAACTCGACGAAACTGTCGTGCCCCGCCAAATGGCCACTCGATTACCTGAAGCACGCTCCAGAAGAGGAACCCTTCCCCTCCCTTCGAACTCCATCATTCTTGGACCATTCGAAGGGCGTTTTATGAAGACTGGTTGAGCGCTTCGTGTGCGCGATGTGTGCGTTGCGTGAAGAAAGCGGCCGGATGACAGCCGCGACAGTCGCAAGTACGATCCGTCCTGGTCCGTGAACCGGTTGCGTTGAGGATGAGGCCCCTTGGAAGCCCGTCCACCAGACCGAACCCGACATTGAAACCGTGAGCGCCCCCGTGAGCGACCCCGTGAGCGACCCCGTGAGCGATCGAGTGACCAGACCCAGCCCCGCAACACGCCCCGAGGACATCTGCCCGCATCCGCCCGACTTAGGCGAATTGGCCACCCGACCCCATTCCCCGGCGATCTACCCAGCCTCCGTCTGGCGCTGCGACGAACCGGCGCAAGCCGACCTCATGCTCGCCGGCAAACTTGCCGGCTACGTGTACCAACGGGATGGACATCCCAACGGTGACCAACTGGCCGAGCAGTGTCGGATGCTGCACGGGGCCGAGCGGGCCGTGGTCACGTCATCGGGAATGTCCGCGATGTCCGCCGCATTGCTCGCGTTCCTCCAAGCGGGCGACCACGTGCTCGTCGGCCGCTATCTGTATGGCAAGAGCCAAACCCTACTCGTCGCCGAAGGCAGCCGACTCGGGATCGAAAGCACGCTCGCCGATACCTGCGATCTCGCGGCGGTCGAGGCCGCCATGCGGCCCCAGACGCGGTTGATGGTGGTGGAAACGATCGCCAACCCGCGACTGCAGGTGGCGGACATCGCCGCCCTCGCCGAATTGGCTCATCGCCATAACGCTCGGCTGTTGGTCGACAACACATTCGCGACGCCGCTGCTCTGCCGACCGATCGATCTCGGCGCGGATCTGGTCTTGGAGAGCATCACGAAGATGATGAACGGACACAGCGACGTCATCCTCGGACTGCTCGCCGGTCGCGCCGCCGGCTGGGAACGCGTGCCGCGAGCGATCTCCGCGTGGGGATTGGCCAGCGCGCCGTTCGAATGTTGGCTGGCCGCCCGCGGACTGGCGACGATGGCCGTCCGCATGGACCGAGCGTTTGAAAACGCCGCGCGGGCCGCGCGGCTGCTCGCCGGCCGCAACGAAGTTCGCCAAGTCGACTACCCGGGGCTCGAAAGCCATCCCCAACACTCGCTGGCCCGTCGACAATTGAACGGCCGCTACGGTTCGATCGTCACCTTCCACTTGCCAGGAGGAACGGCCGCCGCAACCGCCTTTCTCCAAGCCGCTCGACGCATCCCCTTCTGTCCGTCGCTCGGCGAGGTCGCGACCACCATCAGCCATCCCGAGTCCACCAGCCACAGGGCACTCACCGCCGCCGAGCGTTCCGCGCTCGGTATCGACGGCGGCACACTGCGTCTGTCCGTTGGCATCGAATCGAGCGACTACATCGAAGAATGCCTGATCGAAGGGTTGATCGCCGCCGCGAAAGCGGGAACCATGTGATCGGCGTTCATGCCGGTGGCACGGATTGCGAGTGTTTGCCAACGCGTCAACAGCAGCGGTGGCGAACACGCCTCGCCGAATGCTGGGTAACTTGGGGTGGACGACAAAGACGAGGATTCAGTAGATGACGGAAGCAACGCCGAAATCGGTCGACGACTTGGAGCGTTGCCTCAGCCGGCCCACGGAGCGGGCGGTCGAGGCGATGGGGCGAATGCGTGGCGA
>JBIKVL010000222.1:0-6541 GCA_044356875.1 Pirellulaceae bacterium
GGAGGCAATTTTATTCCCTAATTTCATGAATAATCCGGGTTAGCCGGCTCAGCGCAAGCTGCCGGTTCATCAGCCGGTTCAGCGCCAGCTGCCGGTTCATCAGCCGGCTCAGCGCAAGCTGCCGGTTCATCAGCCGGTTCAGCGCCAGCTGCCGGTTCATCAGCCGGCTCAGCGCCAGCTGCCGGTTTTCGTTCGGTTCAGGCCGCATCCGCCTAGAACCGGCCGCTGGCGCGGTCCGGCTGATGGGGAAACCGGCCGCTGGCGCGGCTAGGCGGATGGGGGCGGCGAGTCGATCGCGCGCGTAAATGGCTACTGCACGAGTCGTCCGCGGGGATTGTCGATGATATCGGCGAGCACCGCTTTGATGCGGCTTTCGTAGAGGGCCGGATTGTTGGTTATGGTCGGCCCCACGTCGGATTGATAAGCCGTGCCGCCGAATTCCGCCAACGCGTCCATCATCGTTTGACTGCTCGAAAAACCCACTTTGACCGGGTAGATTTCCACGCCGGCACCATACCCCTGGTGAGCCGCCATCAAGGCGCCGTTCTGGTTTCGGCGCTTGGTGGTGCTTGGTTCATACCGCGAATCCGTGGTTCCGGCAGGCGGCGCGACTGCATGGAACCATCCGTATTCGGGAGGTGGGAATAGGAGCTGATAGGAATCGATTTGGGTTTGCGTATACGACGTTGTGGTGGGATAGAAATCCGACAAGACAATGACAATCTTCCTGGAGTACGTGCGTCCTTGAGCGGAAGGCATCAACTGTTGGGCCGCGAATGTTAGGTTGGCGTCCAACTGCGACGCTGTCTCGCCCGTGAATAACTCGGACATCGCTTGCAGGGTAACGCACGATGCGCGGACGGAGTCGTAGTTGGTCGTTAACACCACGTCCGATGCCACTCTTGAATTGGAATCGATTCTCAGGAGTCCAATTCGGTCCCGTTGGTTCGAGTCTCCCACGTTTTGATTTCTCGACTTGATGAGATTGATCGTCGAAATCAGGGCTCTGCGAATCGCATGCATCGGCTGTTCACTTGCTGGCACATTGGTGAACGCAACGCCGTCAATCGTCTCGGTATGGCGACTGCAGTTGGCATTGAGCGTGGACAGTTGGGAACGAATCCCCGTCCGCTTGATAATCTCGTCCATGCCGAAGTCGAGGATGAATTGGAGATAGGTCTCGTATCCAAGCTTATTTTTGTAAGAAGACACCCGGTTTGTCCACTGCGATGTGTTGAACGTGGCGAACGGATTGCCATAGGTGTTTAGGTCGGCGAAATAGGTCACCCGCTTGCTAGGCGGAAGCACCATCGGCTGATTGTTCGGGGA
Source organism: Pirellulaceae bacterium (assembly GCA_044356875.1). GTDB lineage: Bacteria > Planctomycetota > Planctomycetia > Pirellulales > Pirellulaceae > CAIXSC01. The sequence goes on from JBIKVL010000222.1 coordinate 1,330, forward strand.
TAGAAGCGGGCGGAGTGCAATTCCGGGTTTCGACGTGCCTCCGAGCGACGTCTTCGTCACCAACTGGGAAAGGCACATATAATCCAGGTAAATGGACCAAAACTCGAAACTCGCGCTGTTGGCACTGTTTGGTGCCGGTATCGCATTGGGCATAAGTGTCGCCAATTGCTTGTCAATAATCCATCGATAGGCCTTTGTCTTTCGAGTCGCCTCCGAGTCCCCAACCAGGATCCTGTAGCTCGCGTTCGCAGTCGTATTCGTGAGATTGTACAGCGGGCCGCCGTTATCGGTCAAAACCGCATAGTTCCAGTCGTTGTCAGTAACAAGATTCGAACCAAGGTGTTGGGTCGTGCCCGGAAAGGTGGTTTGGAATCCCAAGTCGTCGTAAAGCCGCTGACCGATCTGCCGGCCAACATCGGTGTAGGTGCCGTTGATGATCCACGTCGCCCAGGTCGGCTCCCCGTCGTTATTCATGGACGGGGAGACGTCGACGGCGAAGATGATGTCGCGGGGCGTGGTCATCGCGATCGCCGATTTGGAAACGTCGAATCCCGTCTTGTTGAAAATCCGGCCGAAATACAGGGGCACGGGGCCCGCGTGAGTGGCGTCGCGACGGACCGTGACCTTAACCGCGTTGCCGGGACTCAGGGCGGGCGTGAACACGCCCTGCGATGGCGCCCAAGTTCCAAACTCGACGTCCACGCTCGCGGCCACGATCGGCGTGTCGGCAATCTTGTTATAACCGGCGAATTCAACCGCTGCCGCCGTCGCATCGGTGGTGCTCGATGGAACATACGCGGCGGCGGCCAAAGCGGCCGAATCGGCCGCGACTTGCGCTTCGCGGCGCGATGTCTGGATCAGGCCCACGTCCACCGTCAACGCCAGCAACCCCAACAGCACGACACAGAGAATCACGAACAAGGCCAGGATCGCTCCGCGACGTCGGCGGCGACGACCGCGAACCCCCCGCTGTCGCGGCACGGATCCCGCACGGGGGACATCTCCGGCGTTCGTTACCCTGTCGCGCGGCGAACCCTCGTGGACCGTGTTGAATTCCGGAAGCCTTCGCGCCGTGGGCGCCGATTTCCATTCATTCGCCATCGTTGCTCGCTCCCCTTGTCGCCCGAAATCGTTACGGCTCGCCAGTCGCCGTTCCCCATCCGCGACCCACCATTCCAATCTACGTCACTCAAGAAAAATTGCCAGTTAGAAAATCGGTGTTATGTTTGATTTGGAACGTGGGGCGGGAGCCGCCGCGTTGAAGCGTGTATCGCCAGGGTGAGGCTCGAGCCGCAGCTTCATGAAAAATCCGCAAACCAATTCATGAAAACGAGTTGTGCGATGATGAACGAGCTTGAGCGGCGAGCCTTGGAGGTCTTGGCAGCCAGCCGGCCTTGCCGCTTGGGGCTGGCGGGGCGGCTGCGGGAAGTTCGACGTGGTCGGCGGGGCGCGGCGGCGACCGAGATGGCGTTGGTGTTGCCGATTTTCATCGCGATTGTCGTCGGCATGTTGGAGTTCTCGCAGGCGTTCATGGCGAAACAGGCCGTGACGGCCGCGGCGCAGGACGCGTGTCGCGTCGCCATCCTGGATGGTTCCACGTTAACCAGCGTGCAGTCCAAGGCGCTGACGACGTTGTCGGCATCGGGAATCGGTCCAACGGCGGCGACGATCACCACCAATCCGACGGCCCCCAGTTCCGGTGGCTACGACACTCCGGTGTCGGTGACCGTGTCCGTGCCCTATTCGGCGGTGAGCAGCGTTGCGACTTGGTTTCTCCCTGCCAGTACCACGCTGAGCGCGACGGTGACCATGCGTCGGGAAACGGTGAAGTAGCGAACGCGATCGGCGTGATGGACCGGAAGTCTCGCCCGAGAGGTGACCATGCAAGGCTTACAGCGGAACGAACCGGTCACTGAGGCGGAAGCCTCCGCGCCGTCAACGGGCGCCCTTCGGCCCGATCCGGCAGGCCAGCGGGCGGCCCTCGGTTCCCCCGAGAACATGGACGATCTTGGAGCGGCCCCACGGGCGCCGAAAGTGATCGGTGAAACGGGGCTCGATATCCTGCAACTCGAACAATTGGCCTTGCGCTTGGCGAATTTGGCTACGGCGTTCACCACGGATTGGCTGACGCGTCGGCTGGGACTGCCGCTCAAACTGGTCAACGAGCTCTGTTGGGACTTGCGGCATGAGAAGATGATCGAGATGCAGTCCGAGCTATCGCCGTTCAACCATCGGTACGCGATCACCCAACGGGGACGCGACACGGCGGGGCGGTCGCTGGAAACGACCGGCTATCTCGGACCCGCGCCGGTGCCGATCGCGCAATACGTTCAGATGCTGGAAGCCCAGGAGGCGTTTCGCCCGGCGGTGTCGCAAGCCATGGCCGAGGAGGCGTTGCGGGGCATGGTGTTGTCCGCCGAGTCAGCGGAGGTAGCCACCCTGGCGGCCGCCTCGGGGCGTGGGCTGTTTGTATTCGGACCGCCCGGCAATGGCAAAACGACGCTCGGCCGCGCGCTGCGGAATCTCATGGCGGGTCCGCTCTGGGTGCCGCACGCCTTGGCGGTCGACAATTCGATCATCCGATTCTTCGATTCGCAAATGCACGCGACGCTGCCCGGAATGGAACAAGACGGCCGCGTCGACCAACGCTGGATCCGCATCCAGCGTCCCTTCATCATGACGGGCGGCGAAATGACGCTCCAAGACCTGGACCTGGCCTACCAGCCGTCGCTGAAATGCTACGAAGCGCCAGCCCATGTAAAGGCCAATGGCGGAGTCTTCATGATCGACGACTTCGGCCGTCAACGCGTCGACACCCAGCAAATGCTCAACCGCTGGATCGTGCCGCTGGAAGAACGGGTTGACTTCCTGACGCTCTTATCCGGCCAGAAGATCCGAATGCCGTTCAAACTGCTCTTAATCATCGCCACGAACCTCACGCCCAGCGACGTGGCAGACCCGGCGTTTTTGCGGCGGATGGGGTACCGCTTGCGTATCGACAACCCATCCGTCGAGGATTACCGCCGCATCTTCACGCGGTACGCCGACAGCCGCCAGATCGAATTGGCCCCAGGAGTGCTGGAACATATCCTCGCCCGCTACCAAGGCGAACAGCGATCGCTCCGGGGCTGCGAACCCCGCGACCTGATCGAACGGTCGCTCGACATCATCCGGCTCCGCGCCGCCCCGCGGCGGCTCGACGCCGCCATCGCCGACACCGCGTGGCGCGGCTATTTCGGCGGCTTGGCGGAACCGGCGCTCGCGTAACGCGACGCGGGTGCGGCACGGCGGATCCGGGCGCTGGCGGAGCTCCTTCGCCAGTGGCGGCTTTCTTGAAAGACCGTCGGACACGTGCGTCATGCCTCCGCGACTCTGCTGTTATGCCACCCCCCAAACTTTCGCCATCAACAGGCGCTTCGCCAACGCGATAAGAGCGGCCGGAGACAAGGCAAGGCCGCGCTCCCTGCTGCGTCCGTGGGGCTGCTACGCTCTCCGGCCGCTCTCTCGCAAACGCCGGACTTGCCCGACAAGGCTGGGCGAGTGGCGCTAGTCCTTCCATCGCGAACCGGGAGCGAAAGTGGACTCGCCCGACAGTTTATTTTTGGGGAAAACGGCCGTTTTATCTTGGCGTGAGCCCAAAGACAGCGCGAGCCCAAAGACAGCGCGAGCCCAAAGACAGCGTGAGCTCATGGACAGCGTGAGCCCGTGGACAGCAGGGCCGCGTCAGCGGTGAGTGAAGTTGGCGGACAGATCGAAATCCTGAGCCCCGGTTGGGCAGAGGAGTCGGGAGCCAACTTCGAAGGGCCCGGATTTGATCGAGCCGCGCCGCCGCGGTGCCTTGGCAACGCGTCGCCACGCCTCCAAGAAGCCCGCAACGGCTGCGTTGACACTGGCTGCCGGGCGTTCTACATTCGCTGTTCCGGGGCGGTTAACTCAGCGGTTAGAGTGCCACCCTTACAAGGTGGAGGCCGGGGGTTCGAATCCCTCACCGCCCACTTCCCGGACTACTCGTTCAGCAATTGGCGGATGGTTTCCACTTGCGGGTTCGCCGTCACGGACTGGGCTTTGACCAGTTCGGGGACATACCGTACGGCGTCTTTGCGTTCCGGCACTTTGAAGTTGTCGCCTTTTTGCAGCACCGGGCGGAATTCGGGGATCCCCCCAAAACTGCGGGTGCCCGCGGCTTGGCATGGGATCCAATGGCCGACGCCCATGTCGTCCACGAGATAAAACTCGGGGTAGCAATGGTCGGGCACCCAAACGGTGCGGGCCGGAATCTTGTTGGCTCGGCAGAGCGCGATGAACAGCGACGAGAGCTCTTCGCAATCGCCCCGCTTGTCTTTGTAAGCCGCCAACGCGCCTTTGATCGGTCCCTCGAAGAACTCGACATGCTCGCGGACCCAATCATAAATCCGCTCGACCTTCGTCCAAGCGTCCGCCTCGCCCTGGTCGGCCCATACCTCCTTGGCCAGTTTCTGGATGGTGGGATGACTGACTTCGATGAGCGGACTGGGGGCGAGATAAATCCGCACATCGCGGGGCAGTTTCGCGATATCGGGAAGGCGGAAGATGCCCGGATCGAGCGGCGGACGAAGCGTGGCGCGGTTGACTTCGACGGTGATCAACGCCGTTGCCGTTTCGCCGGCCCGCAGCTTGGGAATCTCCACCACCATTTGCCGCACGCCGCCCTCCAACACCCGATAGGCGACCCGCCGCACATTCGGTGAAAAATCCTCGGACACCAACTTCACCGACTGCTCGGGCCAGCTCGTCGGAACCGGAACCGTGGCCATCATGCCGGTGCATTCGCCGGGCGATTGGATCGTGACGCCGAACTGCCAGCGCTGCAACCGTTGTTCATCCAGACGCACGCCGTTCTCCGGCAAAGTCGGGACCGCCGAGCCGCCCAGGTCGGCTCCCGATCGCGTCGGGCCCTTGGCACCGCCGAGTCCGCCGAGTCCACCGGCGGCCGCTCCGGATTTCGCCGCTCCCGTTTTGGTAGCGCCCGTTTTCGGAATGCCCGTTTTCAAACCGCTGGCGGTTGCGGAACCGGTCTTGGTGGCGCCGTTCTTGGCGGCACCCGTCTTCGTGGATCCCGCTGGGGATGTGCCGGGCAAGAGTGGCGTCGAGGGCGTATCGAACTGGCCGCTGGCCGGCAGCGGGCCGCTCACGACCATCGTCGCCAGCACGCTGGCGATCAGTGTCGCGACAC
>JBIKVL010000223.1:0-6533 GCA_044356875.1 Pirellulaceae bacterium
GAAGGGGCTGAACACGGCCCGCTCGCCCGGCGACATCGTCGAGGTGCGCGAGGGCGTGTACCGCGAGCGAATCCAGTTTCCGGCGAGCGGGAATGCCACGGCCGGACCGATCACGCTGCGGGCCTATGAGGGCGAGCAGCCGGTGATCGATGTCGAAGGGGTCGAAGGGGCCACGGAAGACGTGGTCACGATCAAGAACGTTAGCCACGTCGTCTTCCGCGGTTTCGAGATCATCAACAACACGACGCTCGACGGCGGCGCCGCGATCTTCGTGACGGGCGCGGGAACGAACATCCAGATCCGTGACAACCATCTGCACGATCTGCGCGGGACAAGCTCGATGGGAATCGCCGTCTACGGCACCGGCAAGATGCCGCTTAGCCGTATCACGATCGATAACAACCACATCCATGACGCCGAGCCGGCGCCGAGCGAGGCATTGACGCTCAACGGCAACGTCGACGGCTTCACCGTCTCCAACAACTTGATCCACGATGTGAACAACATCGGCATCGACTTGATCGGCGGCGAAAAGGAGATCCACGCGCGGCAGGTGGCCCGCAACGGACTGGTGCGGGGCAACACGGTCTACAACGCCCGCTCGAACTACGGCGGCGGCTACGCGGCGGGCATCTACGTCGATGGCGGCCGCAGCATCGTCATCGAGAACAACAAGAGTTACCAGAACGATCTGGGAATCGAAATCGGCGCCGAGAACAAAGGGTTCGACGCGGTCGGGATCACGGTGCGCAACAACCTGATCTTCGACAACGACAAGGCGGGACTCGTTTTTGGCGGCTACGACCAGAACGTGGGACGCACTCGCGGATCGACGTTCGTCAACAACACCGTGGTCGGCAACGACACGCTCAATACGGGCATGGGGCAGTTGTGGATCCAGTACGCGAGCGGCAACACGGTCGCGAACAACCTGTTCGTGGCCGGCGAAAACCAGGCGTTGCTGTACAGCGAAGCGGTCAACCCGAGCAACGCGCTGGATTCCAACATCTATTGGGCCACGGGCGGCCCGGCGAACACCAGTTTCCTGTTTAACAACGTGGAATACGCCTCGTTCGGCGAATACCAGAAAAAGTCCCGCCAAGATCGGGCCTCGTTCTTTGTCGATCCGCTTTTCAACGATGCGGACAGAGGCGATTTCCGGCTCGCGGGCGGCAGTCCGGCGGTTGATCGCGGCACGAACGCTCGCGGCCGATTCGCGTCCACGGACTTCGACGGCGCCACGCGGCCGATCGGCGTGCGACCTGACATTGGCGCGTACGAGCAGGCGGTTTTGACGCCCGCGTTGGAGAAAATCATCGCCCCTGTGGGCGCGGAGGATCTCTATCTGGGCGTCTATCCGGGCAGCAAGACGGGCACCGAGAACGATATCGCCGCGGCCGATGTGTCGACCTTTGAAACGGCCGCCGGCAAACAAGCGGCGTGGATCAACTTTTCGCACAACTGGTACGAAAACCGGCTCTTCCCGGCCGGCACCGCCGCGATGATCCGCGACCGCGGCTCAGTCCCCTATATCCGGTTGATGCTCCGTAGCAGTGCGGAGCAGAACAAAGCCGAGCCCACCTTCACGATGGCGGCTCTACTTCGTGGGACCTTCGACAGCGATCTCCGCGCGTGGGCCCGCTCAGCCCGCAATTTCGCCACGCCGCTGATTGTGGAATTCGGACCCGAAATGAACGGCTCCTGGTTCCCGTGGAATGGCTCGTACAGCGGCGGCGGCCGCACAACCGGCTACGGCGATGCGACGCTGCCGGACGGCCCCGAACGATTCCGGGACGCGTACCGACGCATCATCACGCTGATGCGGCAAGAAGGCGCCGCCAACATCACATGGGTGTTCCACGTCAATTCCCAAGATCTGCCCAACGTCGCCTGGAACCGTTTCGAGAACTACTATCCGGGCGATTCCTTCATCGATTGGCTCGGCGTCAGCGCGTACGGCGCTAAGACGCCTCGGGACACCGCCTGGCCCCTGTTCCGCGACTTGATGGATTCGGCTTACCCGCGGCTCGACGCCTTGTCGGAAACCAAGCCAATCATCGTGTCCGAATTCGGCGTCACCTCGAACAGTCCGCTCGGCAGCGCCGCGACTTGGGCCGCCGACGCCTGGACCGACCTCAAGGCGGGCCGCTGGCCGCGCGTCATCGGGGCCTCGTGGTGGAACGAAAAGTGGCAAAACGATACGAATCCCGCGCACGATACCAATATGCGACTGCAGGATAACGCGGCGCTCGCCAACGCGTTCGCCTCCCAAGTCGCCGCCAGCGCCGTGATCGGCCGCCCCTCCTCGGAAGCCATCGTCACCACGATGGTCCGCGGGACTTCGACCGCGGGTGCCTTAAAGGCTTCCACCCCCGCGTCCCCATTCGTCATCCCCGCGACGCCAACCACAAACGCCGGCACGCGGCCGATGGTCCGATCGTTCGCTCCGCGTTCCAGCGCCGCGACGCCCTCGCTCGCGGAACTCGCCCGCCGCGCCGCCCAAGCCGACGATTTTTTCACCACGCTCGGCGGCGGCTAACGCCTACCGCTGGCGGGCACAACTTCCCGCACCCGCGCGTCGCGCTCCGTGGAGCTGGCGGGGCGCACCGCGCCGACTCCCATCGAGGCGTCGGCTCCCATCGAGGCGTCGGCGACATCGCTGTTGCGCGAGCTTGAGCTTTCCAGCGTCAAGCCCTTCGGCCGCCAGCCACCCTGGTTGGCCGACGGACGGCTCGCGTAAGACCGAGCCGAACCCGCCCGCTGCGCCGAACCGCTCGGCAATTGAATGGTGATATCCCGATAGGCCTCCAATTTGCGGCCGTCGTCGGTCACGTACCGGACATGCAACTGCAACCTTTCCCGCTGCGGCGCCTCACCCGGCCACGCCATGTGTAGCACGATCGCCGCGCGTGTATCCTCGGCGTCCGCCAACTGCTCGACCTGCTCTCGGTCCAAATCCCATCGAGCGACCCGTGCCGCTGGGCCAGTCTGGGACAAGTCGAGCACCACCACCGAGATCGCGCCCGGTTGCCAAACCCGCTCACCCCGCTCATCCCGCAACTCCAGTGCCACCGTGACCCCATCGTCCCCGGGCGCGTCATCCAAATCGACGCCTCCCGTCGGCTGCGGGGCCAATGCGACACTCGTGACACGCGCCGTACCCGATGCGGGCCGCGTTGAACTCGTCTTGCCTTTTCCGCCACTGCCGCTCGCGGCCTCACGGCTCGATTTGGTCGCCGACGCCGACTTCACTCCCGGCCGCTTGCCAGTGATGGGCGGGCCGAGCGGCCGAGTCGCTGACCGCGGTGGTGCCAGCGGCGATGATTGTGGCGATGATTGTGGCGGATCAGGCGAGACCGACTGTGGCGCATCGGGAGGCGCGGACCGCGGCGGATCCGGAGGTGCCAAGAAGGGCGGATTCTCTACGGGTGGGTCGGCCTCCGATGTTCGCAACGGCGCTGGTTCCGAAATGACGGGCGTCGTATTCCGCGGCGGCGATTCCAAGGCCGCGTCGGAAGCCTGCGGCGGCGACAGTTCATCGCCAGCCGGTGGTCGCTCGAGCGGTTGCGGCGTACTGGCTTCGCCCGGTTCGATCACGGGCGGCTGCAGCATCGATTCATCGCCCAGTTTCGAGCCTTCCTGCGGTGCGGCTTTGCCGCTCGGAGCGCCACCGCGGGTCGCACGCCCCGACTCCCCACTGGCGTTCGAGCCGCCCGAGCGCCGGCCCCGTTCCCGCGAAAGCTCTTCGCGGGCCAAGTCCAATTCGTATTCCAACTGGTAGACACGGTCTTCCAAGGCCCGACGCTCAGCCGCCATCGCTTCGATGTACGTGTTGACACGCGGGCCAGTTTGACAACCGGCCAGCAAAAGCGTCCCGAGGGAACTAGCCAGGCACAAAGACGCGGACAAGAGCCCGACGCGCGGGCCGCAAAGCGACCGCCGGGCACGAGAGAAGCCGCGTATGGAAAATCGCACCATCCCTGGCGCCCCGACGGAAGTTGGTATTCACGCAACGAACGCGCGAACCCTACTCATCGCGGCGTTGGATGGCAAGAGCAATCCTACTTCTTGATTTCCATCTGCTCGATCACGCGATCGATCAAGCGATACTCGAGCGCTTCCGTCGCGGTCATGAAGCAGTCGCGATCCGTGTCCCGCTCGATCTTTTCGATGGCATGGCCCGTGTGCTTCAACAGGATCTGGTTCATGCGTTCCTTGATCCGCCGGAACTCGCGAGCGTGGATCATGATTTCTTCCGCCGTGCCCTGCATTCCGGCCAGCGGTTGGTGGATCATGATGCGGGCATTGGGAAGAGCGAAACGCTTGCCCGTCGCCCCAGCGGTCAACAACACGGCGCCCATGGAGGCCGCTTGGCCGATGCAGTAAGTCGCCACATCGCAGGTGACGAACTGCATCGTATCGTAAATCGCGAGCCCCGCGCTAATGCTGCCGCCCGGCGAATTGATGTAAAGATGGATGTCGGCCTTCGGATCGTCGCTTTGCAAAAACAGCAACTGCGCGACGATCGAATTCGCGACTTCATCGTTCACCTGGGTGCCCAGGAACACGATGCGGTCCTTGAGCAGCCGGCTGTAAATGTCGTAAACACGCTCTTCGCGGCCGCTCTTTTCGACGACGTAGGGGACAAACATCGAACCTGCTCCGTAAGAATGCCACGTCTTGGTCACATCGCGACTACTTCTTTTCGTCGTCGTCGTCGCTCACCGGCGGTTTGCTCAAAATTCCATCGACCAGCCCATACGCTTTCGCCTCCTCGCCACTGAGGAAGAAATCGCGGTCGGTGTCCTTGGCAATCCGATCCAGCGACTGACCGGTGTGGTTCGCGATGATGCGGTTCAAGACCTCCCGATACCGGAGGATTTCGTTGGTTTGGATTTCGATGTCGCTAATCTGGCCGCTGACGCCGCCAAACGGTTGGTGCATCATCACGCGGGCGTTGGGAAGCGCGAATCGCTTGCCTTTGGTTCCACCGCACAGCAAAACCGCCGCTCCGCTCGCCGCCTGTCCCACGCAGTAGGTGGCGATCGGACAACTGAGGATCTGCATTGTGTCGTAAATCGCCAGCGTCGCGACCACGTCCCCGCCCGGCGAATTGATGTAGAAATGGATCTCCTTGCGGCGGTTCTCGCTCTGCAAGTAAAGCAGTTTCATCACCACTTCATTGGCGTTGCCCGTGAAAATCTCGCCTTGAAGGAAGACGATCCGGTTTTCGAGCAACAGGTCGCCCAGCGTGAGCTGGCGCTGCCGTTGATAATTCTGATAGGCGTACGACGAGCTAATCGGCATCGGAAAATCAGCCTGCATCGCGCACAGTCCTTTCTTGCGGGCTTGCGTGACTCAAAGGGAAATACTCGAACCCACCGCCGAAAGGCGAGACCCACTCAACCCATCCAAAAACTCACACCGTCGCTGCACTCTACCGCCTGCCCCTCATTGTCGGCTAGATGGGAAGGCCGCCGCTTTCGCAACCGAACTCGAAACGTCCGCATCGCGAGAACCGCATAACGCTCGCCCGAGCCAGAAACCGGTCAACCCTGCCGGTCGCAAGAAGCCAACAAGCTATCCATGCCAACTAGGCCGAGTGCCGATCCGAAGTCCCACGCGATCGCACAACCCGAAAACGGGCATTGCAAGCAGCCTGTGCGGGCGTTCGAATCCTTAAATCCGCTACTGAAATCTTAGTAACGTGGCTCGGATTTGGGTAGCGATTCGGATTCAGCCGCGTATTTCGCTTCGGGAATCGACTCGCCCCGCGCTTCCGACAGGCACAGGTTCAGTGCGTGCGTTGTCTTGGCAGGCAGCTCGTAAGCCGTTTCGGTGAACTCTGCCGCCTCCGTGATCAAATCGATCGCCTTACGCTCGATGATTTGGTTGCGGAGCGTGTCCATCAGTCCCCGCTTCTCCATCCGCGCCCGAACACGCCGCGGAGATTCCCCACCCTGATCGGCGATCAGCTCAATCTCGTTATCATAGTCCGCAGGTTCGGCCTCGATCTTGTGCTCTTCCGCGATCCGCTCGAGGATAAAGTGCTCCTTCAATGCGGACTCGGTCTTCTCCAGCGAGTTATGAGTAAGCTGATGCAAGTGCGCCGAGATGTCTTCGCTCGAAAAACCCGACGACTGCAATTCCATGCGGAGGCGTTCGAATTCGCGGCGAGCTTGGCGACGCAACAATGTTGGCGGCAAGGCCCAATTGGCACCAGCCGTCAACAAAGCAGTTACTTGTTGCCGCAGGCTCCGCTGCTGATGGAACCGGAACTGCCGTTCCATTTCCGCGCGAACCGCCGTCCGCAACTCTTCCTCCGACTTGAATCCGCCAATCGACTGCAAGAACGATGGCGTCAAATCCGGCGGCAAAATACGCGTGACTTCGAGCACTTCGATCGTGATTTCAACTTCCTTGCCCCGTAACGCTTCATTCTCCGCCTGCGAGGAAATCGTCGTCTTCGCGGACAGAACCGCACCCTCCGTCGCGCCCACCGCGATTTGATCGAAGTTCTCCACGACGGCGTC
>JBIKVL010000224.1:0-6517 GCA_044356875.1 Pirellulaceae bacterium
CTTCGATCCGCAGGTCGTTCGCCACGGCGCTGACGGCGCCGAGCACCGACACGCCCGCCGAATCGGCATGGACACCCGACGTTCCGATCAAGTTCATCGGGAACGATCCCAGCACCGCCAATTGGGCGCCCGCCGCGATCGACAAGCCCAAGTTGCCGCTGCTCGCGCCGGTTCCGCCACCCGCGCCTTCGAGTTGGAAGCCGCCCGCCGTCGCGTTCAGGCTGAGCGTGCCACCGGTGATCGCCACGCCGACGTTCCCCGCGCCGCTCGACGCGCCGCCGACGCCGTCGATCGTTACCGTGGCGATGCGGCCCGCCACGATCGCGTTGGCGCCCGCCAGGGCCACACCCACCTGGCCGCCCACGGCATCATTGCCGCCGCGGCCACGGAGCGTGATCGCGCCCGCGCCGGTCGAGCGGATCTGCGCGTCGGTGAGCGACAAGCCGGTGAAGTTGCCCGTCGTCGCCGTAGCTTGCCGATTCGCTTCGATCACCACCGCGCCATTCACGGTTTCGATCGACGAACCGACCGGTAAGACGATCCGACGAGACGCCCGCAGCGTCGCGGAGCCCAGACCGGACAACTCAAAGTTTGTATTCGCCGCGACGATAATGTCGTCCGCTCCCGGCGATACGGCGTCGTTGGAGAGATCGACTGCGAGAGATTGGCCGGCGGCAATCGTCAAGTCGCTTTGCAAAAGCGCGGTGTCGTCGCCCGACCCGCCGTAAATCGTCCACCCGCCGGTGTATCCGGCCGTGAGTCCACCGATAGTGATGCCATCGTTACCCGCGCCGCCATCAATCGCCCACACGCCGGTGTAATCGGCCACAACGCTGGTGATTAGGATGCTGTCGTTACCCGCGCCGCCATTCATCGTCCATGAACCGGTGAATCCGGCCGTGACGCTACTGACCTGGATCGTATCGTTGCCATCGCCGCCGTTAAGCGTCCACGAGCCTGTGTAGTTCGCGGCCGCGACGCTTCCGATCACGATATTGTCGTTATCCGCGCCGCCGTCGACGGTCCACGAGCCGGTGTATGCGGCCGTGACGCTGCTGACTTCAATGCCATCAGTTCCGGCACCGCCGTTGATCGTCCAAGACCCCGTGTATCCGGCTGTGACGCTAATGACTTCGATGGCATCGATACCATCGCCGCCGTCGATCGTCCACGAGCCCGTGCTGGTCGCGGCCTGGACGCTGCCGATCGTGATACCGTCATCGCCTGCCCCGCCATTGATCGCCCAATCACCGGTGGAGTCGACATCAACGCTCGCAATCGAAACCGTGTCATTGCCGGCTCCGGTGTTGAGGGTCCAGCCGCCGGTGGAGTCGACTTCGACGCTAGCCACCGAGACCGTATCGTTGCCAGCTCCAGTGTCGAAAGTCCACGAGCCGGTGTATGCCGTGGCGACCTTGGTGATAGTGACGCTGTCATCGCCGGCGCCCGTATCGAACGTCCACGCGCCGGTATACGGAGTGCCTTGGCTATTGACCGTCACGACATCATTACCCGTGCCGCCATAGATCGTCCATCCACCCGCGTAGGCCGAATCGACGCTCGCGATCGCGATTGTGTCGTTACCACTGGCGCCATCCACGACCATCATCGCCGACGGATTGGCGAACCGCACCACCGGCGTGGTGGCGGTCGAGACGAACTCCATCTGCAGGCCATTGCTATCCGCGATATCACGCACCGTCATCGTCTCATCGATGAGCCCCGAGACGAATCCACGCGTCGTGGCGTCCAGATTGTCGATAACCGTCGTCGACACCGACATCGTCATGACGTAGCCGGGCTTTGCTCCCGCACCATCGGGATCAAGGTCGATTCGCCGCGATGTCGCGCCCAAATGGGTATGCGTGATCGTGTTGAACAGGCCGCTAGACGATCCGCGACGCAATTCAACCGTGTCAGCGGTCGGCGCGGCGCCTGCCGTCGAGCCATTGAAGGCCAAACTTCCCGCCGGCATCGGATTGCCGTTCGAGAAATCGATCACCAGCGAGTCCGTCGCGCCGGCTCCGTTGATGGTCACGTTGATCGGCAGCGTGAGGGAGTCGCTATAGATGAGGTTCGTCGGGTCGGGCGACGCGGCGCGATACAGTTCGAAGTTGTCGCCATTGCGTCGCATGAGGTAGTAGTCGCCGCCGGAGGTGCCGAAGAGCGACGGATTCATCCGATCGAGCGCCGTGATGACAACATCGTTGCCGTCGCCAGCGTTGTAGTTCAGCTGGAACATGAGGTCGGATATAGAGCGACCGCCGACGAGACCGCTCCCGACCGCCTGTTTTCCCGCGCTGCTGAGGGTTGACGCCTTGAGCACGAAGCCGTCCGGCATCGCGGTGAAGATGCCCGTGACCGGGGTGGTAGACTTGTTGTTCACGATTGTCCACTCGGTGCCCACGCTCGGCGCCCAGTCTTCGACATTCAGCATCAGCGTCGAGCCAGTCAGATCGACCGCCGCCGACGTTTGAATCGTGCTGCCGCTGAGATCCACTGTCGACTCGTAACGCACCGATGGAGCGTTGATCACGATATCGTGGTGGGCGGTGTAGAAGCCGTTCACGCCATCGACGTTGCCGAAGCGAATCGCGCCGCTGTTGTTGATCGTCACGTCGTCGCCCGCGATCAGGCCGATTAGGCTGAGCGCATTGCCGGATTTGGTGAGGTCGATACCGGCGCCGGCGGTGAGCGCGAGACGAGCCGCCGAGATGGGATACTTCGACGCGTCAATCGCCGCTCCCGACAACAGATGCAGCGTCTTGCCCGCCGCCATCGTTAGGCCTTCGTCCAACAGGAACTTGCCAGCCGTCTCCGAGCCGAGCCGCAACGTGCCGTAGGTCAGCCGCGATAGCTCGTTGGCGGACAGTTCCAGCGTATCGATCCGCTCGTTCAATTGCGGGCCGATCATCGTCGCGATGCCCGTGTTCGCTTCCAGCGCCACCGTCGCCGTGCCAGCGTATACCACGCCGTTGAGCGCCATCTTGTCTGCGCGGAGCGTGACGCCGCCCGCGCCCCAGATACCGGTACCCGGCTGCGTGAGCAGCAGCGAGTTGTCGCCCAACAAGCGGATCGAAACGGTGCCCGCCGAGTAGATGCCGTAGGAGTCCGAGAACGGCTTGAGCTCGATGTTCCCCTTCGCCGCCTCAACGTCGATCACCCCTTCGCTGCCCGAGACCTGGACCTTGTGCCGATCCAACCCCGCGATCATTTCCGTCGCGTGGAAGCGGACGAGGTCGCTCGCCTTGATGTCGACATCCAGGTTCACGTAACCGTTCGCGTCGAAGTCGACAACTTTGAGCGAATTCACGGAGGAGTAGCCAAGGATCGCGCCCTCGACGCTGATGTCGCCAATCCGGTCGCGGCCCAGCTCGTCGACGTACCCGAGCGTGTCGATGGTGACCGCGCCATTGGCCCGCAGCGTCGAACCATCGTTGATCGTGGCGTTGCCGCCCGTCTCGTAGGCGATCGTGCCGTTATCCGAGGAGACGTTGAGGTTGTAAACGCCCTGCAGATGCCGGCCCGCCTCGAAGCGGAACGAATCGCGCACCGTCAGGTTGACAAAGCCCACGAAATCGTAGAACGCGATCGCCTCCAGCCCGCCAGCGTACGGCTGCGAGTAGCCGCTGAGTTGCGGATACGAGACGAGCAGATCGCTGTAGGTCGCCTCGATCCGCACCATGCCGTCGGTTCGCATCTCAAGGCCATTCGGCAACAGCGTTTGTCCCGCCTTGATATCCAGCGTGCCCGAAGCCGACGACACGGACAATTGCGAACCCTCGGTCACCAGCAGTTGGTCGACGGCCCGCAATTCCACGAGGTCGCGGCTTACGATCACGACGCTGATTTGCGCGTTGTGGTCGGCATTGATGTAGGTGCGGAGCAGCGAATCGTCAGCCGCTTGGCCGCGGATGTCACCCGTCATCACAATGTTGCCGTCGACTCGCGTGCCGTCCGCCATGAACAAACCGATCGCGCGGATCGACGTTTCGCCATTGGCACGGATGTTCGCGTCGAGGCTCACTTGGCCGCCCGCGACAATCTCGACCACGCTGTTCGCGGCCGTGGCGGTCCATGTCGTGCGCCCGAAGTCGGCGGACAAGTCTCCGTTCGCCCGCAGCGCGAGCAGATCGCGGACCGGTCCGAGTGAACCGCCGGTGAACCGCAGGTTGCCGCTGGGGAACGACAACAAGTCCGGCGTGAGACTGCTAATGGTCGCCGCCTCGGCGGCCGGATCGAGCGCCGTCAAGCGCCGTTCAAACTGGCTCAGCAGGCCACGAGCCGCCGCGGAGAGCTGCGTCGCGTTGTCGGCCGCGTACATCGCGCCTTGCATCGGGTCGGCGTTAGTTCCGTAGAACACGCCGATTTGCCCCGTCGCGTCGTCCTGCGCGAGGAAGGCGTAGCGGCCAGTGGCCACATCCTGCCAGCGGTAGTACGGCGTGCCCGCCGCGCGGCCACGGAAGTAGAGCTGTCCGTTCGGCGAGCGGAACCGTAGCATGCCGGTGGCTTCGTCCATCTGGTCTTGCAGCGCGTTGCCTGACGGCAGCAACTGGAGCGCCGCGATGTCGCCTTTCACCGCTTGCAAAACGCTGTCCACCACGCGGTAATACAACGCGCCGGCGGCGCGGGCGGCCGGCAGATGGCCATCGCCTCGGTTCGAATAATAGAGGCCGTTGTCGGCGTCCGAACGGAACGAGTACAAACCGGCGGCCGGCCCCGAGGCCACGCGATTGCCCCACGACTCGATTACTAGCTTCGGCAGATCGGTGCCGTTCTTGCCGCGGATCACCGCCGACGACGTGATCTGTCCGCCGTGCGACACGATCTCGATGCGGTCGAGGCTTTCCAGCGTGCCTTTCACGTCTAGCGATCCGCCGACGTCGAACACGATCGCGCGGTTCACGCTGTAGTTGAAGCCGGCCGTCGGCGATGTCACCGTACCAGCCGCCTTGTACCGGATCTCGTCCGGCGCGACTACCGCGCCATCGATCACGATGTCGACCGGCGAGTCCACGGTCACGATCGACGACGACTCGATGGCTAGGGGCACGTCCGCGAAGCTTTGGATCACCACGGTGTCGGTCAGCGACTCCAACTGAACCACGCCGTTCGGTCCACCCGCCGCCGCATGTCGCACCACCAATCCTTCGCGGGACACGAACTTCAACGAGCCATTCGGCGCGGCCGCGTGAATGACTCGCAGCCCCACGCTGGTTTCGCCGACACCATCGAAATCCGTTAAATCGATCGAACCTTCCGTCGAAACCACGGACTGGTACTGGTTGACCGCCAGATTGATATTGCTGATGGTGTCCGCCGACTGCAGGGACAGACGATTGGCGATGATGTCCATGGCGTCGTCCACGGGCACTTGGCGGATCATTTTCCCCGAGGTGATGGAAACGTCGTTGTAAGAGCTAAAACGAGCGGATTGCAACCGGCGACGGGCGACGATTGCGGCGGCTTCGGCTGGCGTCGCGGCATAGTCACCGACGTCGATCTTGTCGACCAACACGTCGCCGGCGGCCGTTAGCCCCACTTCGTGTTCGCCGGAGTTCGTATCGATCCGCACGTCCAGCACGCGCAATTCATCCGCCGCGTTGACGTACAAAGATCCATCCGCCATGAACACCTTCGTCAGTGTCAGCGGTCGCAGCGCCGCATCGTTGATCGTGATGTCGCCCGCTTGGTAGCTGTATAGTTCGATGTCGTTCATCGGCGTCCAGTTCACGCCACCGGCGCCGGAACGAGTCACCGTAACGTTGTTCGCGGCGAATTCGAGCGCGCCGATGCTGCCGCCCGCCGACAGCGTCACTTGATCCGCGATCAAGTCGACCGAGGGGTCCACTGGCGTCGTTTCCAGGATCGAACCGCCGGCGGTCAATGACACGTCGACGCGGCGCCGATAGGCCGGCGCGCCGAGCAGTCCCAGCGCTTCCCATGTGATGTCCGCGAGCGCATGGTCCGGAGTGACCGCGTAGTCGCCCGCGTTGATCAAGCCGAACGTCAGGTTTCCGCCAGCATTCAAGCTGACCGAGTGATCCCCAGTGTTCGAGCGGACGCGGACGTCCTTGACCAGCATGTCGCCGCGAGTGCTGACGCTGAAGTTGCCATCGAGGATATACGCTTGGTGCACGGTAAACAGGCGGCTGTTGGGATGATCGATCGCGACGTTGCCCGGCTTCTCGCTCACCAGCCACAGGTCGTCCGAATCGATCGAGAAACGATCGCCCAGCTGGCCGAGCAGTTGCGTCTTGGCGGCGTACACGACCGTGCCAGCGATCTGGTTGATATTGCCCGTCTTCGTCTCGGCTGTGAAATCGCCGTTCGAAACGATCGTACCGACGATCAAGTCGCCATCGACCGAATTGAGCGTCACCGTGCCGCGGCCCGGTCGAGTCACGATCGTTTGCGCCTCGATGTCGCCGGTGCCGTTGACACGGACCGAACCGCTCACCGTCTTGATGGAACTCAACACGGTGTCGCCGACCGTATCGAATTGCACGCCTCCCGT
>JBIKVL010000225.1:0-6516 GCA_044356875.1 Pirellulaceae bacterium
TTCGAGCGGCAACTCGGCGATCCGCGCCGCCCGCATTTCATTCACCACGCGATAGACGCTCGACCGCGTCCGATTCATCTCCCGTGCCAAGTTCTCCACCGATTCGCCCGCCGTGAACCGCTGGTACAGCTTTTCCCGCTCCTCGGGCGTCAGCCACGTTTTGCGCTCGGGAAAGAGGGCCAGTTCCGGGTGTTCGTTGTCGAACTGCCAGAGCGTGTACCGCACCGTTTCCACGCTCCGACCACATTGGCGGGCCAGCTTGCGCGCTACCTCCGACGGGCAACCGCCCGCTACCGCCAGCCGCCGCGCCTTCTCAATCAGCTTTTCCCGCTCTTCCGCCGTCATCTGCGTGAACTTCTCGCCCCGCTCCACGCGATGCTGGTTCCGCGCGACAAACCGCTCCACGCTGCTCCGCAAAAAACCGACCCGACGGCGGCCATTGAACAAAAACCGCCGGCTCACCAACCCCTGATCCCGCCAACGCTGGATCGTCTTGACCGACACTTTGAACATCTTGCTGAGCTCCGTCACCGTGTGGACAGGCTCGCCCACCTCCTCGGCTTTCAAATTCGCCGACTCGGAGACATCCTCGACGAACAGCCGCAGGTCGTGTTTGAGATCCTCTCCCGAGACCGCCGAATTCCACGAAGCGGGTGGCCGGTAATCCGTGATGCGATAGCACAAGTACTCGTACGTGTACTCGCGACTGCCATCGATCTCCGCGATCAACCGCTCCGCCCGGTTCAGTTGATCCATCTTCTTGTGCCGCGGCGCGAACCGCACCTGCTGGTCGCGCAATTCCCGAATCACGGTTGTTTGGTACTCGGTGTGCATCGGATTGTGCCCCTTGCTTCCATCGCGCCCGGTGAATGTCACTTCGCCGCACGCCATCCCCGACTCGCCGACCCCTCGAAACCCGTCGCCCTCAAATCCAGCTCGCCCTCAAATCCAGCTCGCCCTAATCCGGCTCGCTGTCTCAGTTTTGGCCAGGCGGGCGGTTTTGTTGTCGCAATTTGCAACAACCGTCTTACGCTGGCCGACCATTGCGGGTTCACGAACCCGCGTCTCCATGGCCTTCACGTCCCTCGCTAAACCGATTCCCTTCCAAAAGTTACACGCCGAAACATGGGAAGGAAAACCGGCCACCGCCGGCTGCCACCACGACAGCCTACCCTTAGTCATCCAAAGCGTCTGCAAAGTTCGCGCCAAATGGAGAATTCCCGGAAAAAAATCTCCGCCGGGACACAACCTGTTGCCTAGCCCCGGTGTCATCCGATGAATCCAGAGCATCTCCGTTATCCGGAACAACCGCTCCAGCCCGCAGGAACGCTCCACGCGTCGCGAACCATGCCCGCCGCTCCCTCCCCCCGAAAGCCGCGCCGCCCCGGGGCCCCGCACGCCTCAGCTTCCCCACCGCCGCTGGCCAGCCAGCACGAACCGACGGCCGAACCGCGGCCCGAACCGACGGCCGAACCGACGGCCGAACCGCGGCCCGAACGGGTACCGGAACGAACACCCGGTAAAGCACTCGATCGAGCACTCGATGGAGCACCCGGTCAAACTGGGTTCCGCGGCCGGCGCGCGTTCCTCCACGCAACCCTCCGCACGCTTCAGAGCGCGCTCGCCACCGCCACCATCGGGCCGCGGCTCGTTCCACCCGCCCTGCCGCTGGCCGCTACGCTCGCCGTTCCCCTAACCCTTCCTGGGATCACGACCCAAGCCCATTCCGCCCAGGCCGAGGATTCCCCCGATCCGCCCGAGAAATCCAATCCGCAAAAGGTGCGTTTCCGAAAATCGCCTCATGCCGATGACAGGCTCCAGGCGGTGATCAAGATCGAAACCAACGGCGAACTGAAACTCAACGCCGACGGCCGCAAAGTCTCCCGCAGTCCCGTGGAAGCCATCGCGGAACTCGCCTTCGACGAAACGCTCACTAGCGACGGCCTCACGCTCCGCCACTACACGAAAGCGGAAGCCACGCTGAAAGTGGGCAACAAGTCGTTCCCCAGCCGATTGCGGGACAACCGCCGCTACGTCGCCGCCCACCTCGAAGCGATCCCCACCGCCGCCCCGGAAACCACTCCCAACGCGGCCCCAAACGCGGCTCCGAAAGCGGCCCCAAACGCAACTCCAAACGCGGCTCCCAGTTCGGGCGACATCCCCAAGTCCGCAACGCAAGAAGTGAGCACGGCCGCCAGCCGGTCGCTCCGCGGGCCCGGCACTTGCCTGCTCTACAGCCCACAAGGGCCGCTGCAGCGCGATGAACTTGAACTACTCCAAGTCCCCGGCAACGGTCCGCCGCTCTCCGAACTTCTCGGCGACGGCGAACTCGCGCCCGGCGACACCTGGCCAATCGCCCCGGAGACGCTCGCGCAACTGCTCTGGCTGGAAGCGGTCAGCAGCAGCGCGGTCACGGCGGTGCTGAAGTCGATCGACAAATCGACTGTCTTGATTTCGCTCGAAGGCGCCGTCGCCGGGGCCGTGGGCGGAGTCGCCACCGACATCGACCTCACCGGCAAACTCAATTACGACACCCAACAACAGCTCGTCGTTTGGTGCGCGCTCAGCCTCAAGGAAAACCGCTCGATCGGACATGCCGAACCGGGTTTCGAAACCACCACCCAGGTGCGGATGGCGACCCGTCGCGGCGAGCCCTCCAAGCTGCTCAATCCGTCCGCTTACGCGGGGTTGCCATTAAAGTACGAACGCGGGCAATCGTTGTTGGAATATGTATCCAACGAGGGCCGCTTTCAAATGTTGCTCGACCGCCGCTGGCGGCTGATGGTCGACCGCCATGACCTGACCGTCCTGCGGCTCGTGGATCGGGGCGACCTCGTCGCCCAGTGCAACGCCTCCCGCCTCCCCGCGTTGGCGCCAGGCAAAGAACTGCCGCTCGATGAACTCCAAGAAGACATTCGCCAGTCGCTCGGCAAGAACCTCCGGCAGTTCACGGAAGCCTCGGTTTCCCGCACCGACGAAGGCTTGCGGATTCTCCGCGTGGCCGCCGTCGGCGAAGCCGCCGAGATTCCAGTCCAGTGGAACTATTACCACCTGTCTAACGAGAAAGGCCAGCGGCTGGCCTTGGTCTTCACGCTGGAGTCGGAACAGTTGGAACGTTTCGCGGAAATCGACCGCCCTCTCGCCGCCTCGCTGACGTTCCTCGAAGACCCCGAACCGACCGCCGCCCGACGTGCCACCGACTCGAAACTTGGCGACGCGAAGTCCGGCGACGCGAAGTCCGGCGACTCGTCGCCCATGAGTAGGCCGTCGGTGCCGGCCTTGCCGCGTCCCAGCCCGCCCGCCGCCGGCGGCTCGCGAGCCCCCGGCAAATCCGCGTCGATCGAGTCCAGTCCGAGCAAAACGGACCTCGGCAAAGTGGGGTTGGAATCGCTCCAATCGCAGCTTCCCCGGACCGCGAGTTCAAGCGGAAAGGCGGTCCGCGCCGTGCAGCCAGCCAGCGTGTCCGAAGCGGTTCGTGGCGCGAATCGCGGCGCGAACGCCGAAGGTCCACGGCGCCGCTAATGACGCCCCAACTTTGCGAATGGCACCCATGATCTTCCGTTCCCTGACGGCGACCGCCGCATTCTGCGTCGTACTGTCCGCCGCAGTGTCATTGCCGTTGTCCGTGCCGTTGTCTGTGGCAGCACCTCCCGGCCCGGCCATTCCGCAGAGCGTCATTCCACAGGACGCCGTTCCGCCGAGCGTCGTTCCGCCGAGCGCGTACGAGGCCGCTGTCTTTCCTGCCGATTGGTTGGAGTCGCCAGAGTCGGCGTTGAATCCCGAGCGGCATGCGGTGGGGGCAGCGGCGGCGGAGGCCGCCCAGCGGCGACAGTGGGAACGCCTGCTCAGTGAACGTCCCCCAGGGCTGTCGTCCACGACTCGCCTCCTCAGCGAACCCGTTCCGCGCGGACCCGAGCGAAAGAGTTCAGCGGTGGAAGACGACGGGTGGCAGGACATTTCGCAGGAAAAGTGGACCGTCAAGCTCGGCGGGCACGTGCAGATGGACTATGTGAACTGGGCCAAGTCCGCGCCCGCGATTCCCAACACCCAGGACTACGTTGAGTTTCGTCGCTTACGGCTGGTCGCGGACGGAACGGGTTACGGACTGTTTGATTTCCGCCTGCAAATGACGTTGGAACCCGAATCCGTCGGCGAGAGCCTTCCGGGCACCGTCACATCCCCGGAAGTCAAAGACGCGTACCTTTCCATGAACGAGATTCCCGGGCTGGGCCGGATGCGGATCGGCAACTTTTTTGTGCCGTTCGGTTTGGAACAAGTAACCAACGATACGAACAATGTGTTTTTGGAACGTTCGATTCCATCCCAAGGGGTGTTCACCGTCGATCGTGAGGTCGGCTTGGCGTTCTACAACGCCACCGAATCGCGGCGGCTGACGTGGTGCTACGGCGCGTTCTTCGACAGTGTCAGCGAAGGGCTCAAGGAGCGGATCGACGACAACCAAGGTTATCGCGTCAGCGGCCGGCTGACTTGGCTGCCGATTTACGACGAAGTGAACAAGGGCCGTTATCTGGTCCATACCGGAATCGGCGTGCTCCACACCGGCGACCAGGATGAACGCGTGCGGTTTCGAGCCCGACCGCAGATTCGCGAAGGGCCGCGTGTGATCGATAGCGGCGTGCTTTCCGCCGAACAATACACCACGGGCAACTTGGAGCTGGCTGTCGTTTACGGCGCCGTGACGGTCCAGTCCGAAGCCTTTGTAAGCCACGTGCCGCTGCTCGCCGGCGGATCGGCGACGGCGGCCGGCATGTATGCGCACATTAGCTACTTCCTGACCGGTGAGAATCGAATCTTTGAACCGTTCGGCCAGCACGGCGCCCAGTTCGCCCGCAATGTGCCGACCAGCAACTTTTTCGCGACCCGTAACGGCGTGAGCTGGGGTGCCTGGGAACTGAAGACGCGTTGGTCCTCCCTCGACCTAAGCGACGTCGGCCGCGGCCATTACAACGACTTGACGGCGGGCGTAAACTGGTACTGGAGCGATCGGACACGGGTGATGTTCGATTGGATCCACCCCTTCACCAGCAGCGATGCCGTCTATGGTCGGACCGAGTCCGACATCCTGGGAATCCGGTTCGATTTCAACTGGTGAAGCAGCCAGGAGATGGTGGCGGATGACTATTTTCGGGCGATTGTCGACCCGCCTCCGAAGCCGCGCCGGAACGCAAGACCGGCACCCGATCCGGTATCCGATCCGGCGCCAGACGTGGCTTCACACATGGCTCCAGACATGGCTCCAGACGCTGGCCATCGCGTTGCTGATCGTGTCCGCGACGGCCTGTGGTCCGACAGTGCCGCACTCCGTTTCGGCCCGTTCCGATCCGGCCCCCTCCGATCCGGCCCCCTCTAATCTGGGCCACGCAGCAGCGGCGTCTCGGGAGACGGGGCGAACCGACGAAACGCCCGGCGCCGCGCCGCCATCCGCCGCGCCGTCAGCCGCCGTTTCGTCCCGCCCCGCGTCGCCCCTCGCGGCATCCATTACCGCAGCCGACCAACTCGAAATCAGGGCTTTCTGCGGCGATTGCCATGCGCTGCCGCGGGCTGACTTTTTTCCCCGGTCGGCTTGGCCCGACGAGATCCAGTTGGGTTATGACCGCTATTTAGAGTCCCGTCGGACCGACTTAAAGGTCCCCGTGATGGCCACCGTGGTGCGTTACTTTCAGGAGGCGGCGCCGAGGACCTTGCCGCTGCCTGTTCCCGTTGCCACCACTTCACGCTTCTCCCGCGAGTTTCGCGAGTCTCGAGAGTTGATAGAGTCAGAGCCGCCGGGTGGATTGAAAAGTCGGAGCGCGGGCGGCGAAACTGCGACGGTGGCACCCGCGATCGCGAACGTCGTCCGATTGCCGCTTTTCCCGGATGCTCCCGCCGTCTGGGTGACATGCGACATGCGTGACGGTGGCGTTCGTTGGACGGGCGGGGCGGAGCAGGGGGGACGCGACAGTCGGCTGATCGCGACGCTCCGTAACCCATGTCGCGCGTCGCTCGCCGATTGGGACGGCGACGGTCGGAACGACCTATTGATCGCCGATCTGGGGAGTTTCGACCCCGCCGATCACCAGTTAGGCCGCGTCGTCTTGCTCCACGCCGGCCGCGATCGGGAAACTTGGACTCCCATCGTGCTGGTGGAAGGTGTGGGCCGCGTCGCCGACACGCGGGCGGCCGACCTGGACGGCGATGGCGATCTCGATTTAATCGTGGCCGAGTTCGGCTGGCGCAGGTCGGGTCGTCTGTATTGGTTGGAAAATGAAGGGGGCGATCGGTTGCGTCCCAAGCTGACGCCCCATGATCTCGACCACCGCGCCGGCGCGATCGACGCCATTCCCCTCGATTTCAACGGCGACGGGCGGCTCGACATTGTGACCGTGATGAGCCAGCACTACGAGGAGGTGGTCCTGCACCTAAACGAAGGTGGCGGTGTTTTCACGCCCAAAGTGATCAGTCCGGCGCATGACCCGGCGTTCGGGTCCAGTGGCATTGAACTCGTGGATCTGGACC
>JBIKVL010000226.1:0-6513 GCA_044356875.1 Pirellulaceae bacterium
AGGATACGGCCGGCGGGGTGACGGTCACCGGCGCCTCGACGTTTAGCGGTGCTATCACCATCGGAGCGGTGGGTGGCGATTTGACGGTATTGACCGCTACCGCGGGCGGTTCGTCGACGAACATGACGTTGAGCACGACGACCTCGGGCAACGTCATCATCACCAGTCTTTCCAACTCGGGCGACCGCGTCACGGTGAACTCGGCAGGTGCCATCGTTGACTCGGCGGATACCGTGACGGACATCTCCGCGGCGGAAGTGGTCTTGATTGCCGCGACGGGAATTGGCATCGCTGGGTCGGCCACCGACACGGAATTGGAGATCGCCGCCACCAATCTCGATATCAGCAACGCGACGTCTGGCGGTGTTAGGGTAAACGGTGTTGGCGGCAGCTTGACCGTGTCCGACGTCGACGCCTCGGGAAGTGCCCACCTGCTCAACGGCGGCGGCTACATCGTCGCGGCCAATGCCTTGACGCTGTCGATGAGCCTCACCACGGACGAAAACTTCACGTTCACCGCCGGCAGCACGTCCACGGCCAACGACGATTTGACGATCAACAACGCCGCGACGATAACGCTGACGAACGCCGCGAGCCGGACGTTGACGCTGCAGGCGGGCGACGACTTGATTCTGGGCACAGCGTCGGGCGGCGCGGCGACGACGGCCGGCGGTGGCTCGCACACGTTGATTGTGGATGTGGATCGCGAGGGATCCGCAGTGGCTGACAGCGACCGCGGCAGCGTGACGCAAGACTCGACCACTGGCACGCGGTTGACCGCTGCTACGCTGACCGTGACCGCTCCGGATGGTGTCGGCTCGTTGGGGCAGTCGGTCGCGATCGCCGCGGGCGTGCTGACGGTCAACACGACGGGCAATAATGGTTCCCAGTTCTTGGTGGAAGCGGACGGGTTGACGGAGTTCTCGTTGACGGCTGGCACCGGCGCCGTGACGCTCGCTACATCCGCGGCCGGCGATCTGCTAAGCGCGGACTCGGCCGTGGACATTTCCGCGGCTTCCGCGACGATTACCGTCGCCACTGGCAAGTTTGGCGGCAGTGATGTGGCAGCTGGCAACGCGATAGAAACCACGGTCGGCGGTTTGACCGTGACGACTAGCGGTGGCAATGGCGGGATCTTTGTGCGCGAAACGGATGGACTCACGGCGTTGAGCTTGAACGCTGGCGCGGGCCAGGTCTTGATGCACGTTCTCGCGGGAAGCGTGACGGACACGGATGGCACGGCGGACGTGACGGCGGCGAGTTTTGGCTTTTCGTCGGCGACCGGTGCCTTGGGGGCCAGCGCCAATCTCATCAACACGGCGGTCACGAATCTGGAAGTGAACGCGGCGGGCGCTGTCTACATCAGCAACTCGATCGATCTCACTGTTGGTGGCGTCGACAGCGTGCTAACCGGCATTGACGCGACGGGCGAGGTGGACATCCGAACGATTGGATCGCTGAGCGTCAATGAAAATGTGACGACGACGAACGGAGCTGTGTCGTTGCAGGCGGGCGAGTCGGCGACCGACGACTCCGACGATATCCTGGCGATTTCCGACAGCATCACGGTGAGTACCGCGGCAGGGGCGATCACGCTGGGAGGCGGCGATGGCGTGTCCGCGGGCGATAACTCGATCATCTCGGCGACAACCACGGTGACGGTGAACGTGGACAACGCGGCCGGCGCTTTGGGAGTCGACAATGACACTTCGGCGGGCGGCTCCGTGGACTTCGACACGACGTCCGTGGATCCGGTTATTACAGCGCCCGGGGGACTGACCGTTTCAGGCGGCGCCAACGAGGACACTTTCGAACTGAAGCCGTTGACCTCCGGCACGCTCACCGTGAACGGCGGCGGTCCGGCGTTGCCGGCGGGCAGCGATCACCTGACGCTGGATTTAAGCGCGGTGGCGGTGGGCAAAGCGACGGTGCTTTTGGGGGCGTCCGCTGCTTCCGGCGTCATGAATTTCGGTACGGGAGAGACCGAGAAGACGGTGACTTTCACGAGTGTTGAGGAAGTGTCGGCCACGCCGACGACAAATCCGTACCACCTCGTGCTCGATATGGGGTATTCGGGTTTCGCCGACTCGGTGGCCGACACGATCGCGGTCCAGCGGACGGCTGGACCGACGAGCGCGGCGGAGGATGATTTGCTTGAGCTTCGTGTGAACGGCGGCGTTGCTCCGTTCTTTTCCGGCCAACAGAGCGGCATCCTATCATTGACGGTGATTGGGTCGAGCGATGACGACCTATTCCAAATTACCGAAACGGTGGTCGGTTTGCCGAAGCTCGCCACGGTCACGCCCACGGTTGGAGCCGTCCCGGTTAACAACACGGGCCTGACGCCGCCGGGCGGAGAGTCGACAGGCGGTGATTTGCAGGAGAGTGGCAAGGCTTATCTGGCAGCACTCACGGGAACCACGGTGTCCGATTGGGATGATACCGACGTGGCGATCCATTTCGACGGCGGAAGCAGTCCGGATGTGGATACGATCAAGGTTATCCTGGCGACGCCGCACACGGTTTCCGCCGTCGGCACGGCCGCTCAGGGCAACATTGCGACCGATCTGTGGCCTTTGGAATTGGGTGGTTCGGGAGTCGGCGGCCTCGATTTGCTCGTGTCTTTCGCGAACCTCGCGTCCGTCGAGCCTGTGGAGATGGTGGGAGCGGGGGGAGCTGTCTTAGCCGACGCTTCCGCGACCAGTGCGACGACCGCCATCACCATTCGCGACTTCGATCCCGACACGGACGACGGCGTAAATGTCGTCGAAGGCAATAATGGGTTTGTCGAACAAAAATTCTCCGGTTTTAGTTGGCTTTACGCCTTGGGCGGCGATGGGGCTGAGACCATTGTGTTGGAAAGTCTGGACGTTAGCGATCCCGACGCTTCCGGCCCCGGTATGGCGGTGAGTCTCGTCACGCTGGACGGCGACAATGTGCCCTCGGTCATGAAAATGCTCACCGCCGCCGCTTCGCAGACAGCGACGGGAACGATCGGGACGGATCTGGGCGATGATACGCTGGTTGTGGAAGCCTTGCCCGCCGACGTTACCGTGATACTTATGGGAGGCGCCGGAAATGATCGTTTCCTTATCTATAACGACCAGGATACGACTTCCACCGATGATGATTCGGTATCCAGTTTCGAGGGAACGCTGGTTATCTCGCCAGCGACGATGCTGAACATACTGAATGTGGATTTGGTGGGCCGCGACGAGAGCGGGGGCACGGATACGCTGATCATTCGCGATTTCGGCGACGAGAACGATCCGGCGAGCGATGGTGGCGACTCGGTTTCCATCGTTTCCTCGCGGGATACGGGAACTGCTTACGTGAATGGCGCGTCGACCACTGTCAATACGGTCGAGACTTCTATTAGCGGACTGTTCGACGCGGCTTCCTCGTTGGCGGCCACGATCGTCTATTCTCAGATCGAATCGCTCACCGTGGAACTCGGTTCAGGCGATGACCTTGTCTCGCTGGACTTCCAAGGCTTGGCGGACGAGCTCACCAGCGTATTGATTTCGGGCAACGAAGGCGCCGATGAGTTCACGTTCCTGAGCGACACGCCTTACGGCGCTGAGAAGCAGACGCCGCTGCTGGACGCGGCGATCCCGATATTGACCATCACAGGGGACAACGGAGACGACCAGTTCATCTTCATGGATTCGGCGGAACTGTTTGGGATTGGCACCTGCATTGATGGCGGCGATGGCGAGGACAAGCTCGATTTCTCGAATTTCTTCAACGAACGGGCCGTTTACCTCGTCACGATCGGCGCGATCGACGGATATCAAGGCTATGAAGGGGATTGGGGCATTGCCAAGGGCGGTGGCGAACTCGGAGGGGGCGGAGGTGATGTGACTCCCAACCGCGAGCAAGGCGACTATCCGTGCTTCACGAACATCGACGTGCTGGAAGGCACCCCGACGCCGTACGACGTGCTGTATGGGGCGGATCGCGCCACCTATTGGAATCTCGACGGCTACGGCGACCTAACGCTCGATGCGGGGATCGTGATGGATGGAATTCCATTGTCTATCGATGCGGAGTGCCCGTGCGGCGGCTATATCGGACAGGATTTGGCGTTCACCAGCATTGAAAACTTGTACGGTGGCGGCCAGCGCGATTGGTTCGATATTGGCCCCAGCTTCAGCCTTACCGGCGCGATCGGCGGTGGAGACCATGCCGCCCTCAGCGACACGCTGGACATGCGCGATCGGGCCGATGACTTGTCGGTTGACCTCACGGAATTGACAGCCTCATTCGCGGGCGGCATCGATGTTGCTCCGGACATCTCGCCCGTGTCCGTGCGATCTGGCAGGAACAAGCCGCGAGTCGAGGAAGAGGTGGATTTGGGCGCTTCGATTGAAAACCTACTGGGGGGATCCGGCGACGATACCTTGATCGGCGACGTCGATGTGAACTGGATCGC
The DNA here is from genome assembly GCA_044356875.1 of Pirellulaceae bacterium. Taxonomy (GTDB): domain Bacteria; phylum Planctomycetota; class Planctomycetia; order Pirellulales; family Pirellulaceae; genus CAIXSC01. Next base: position 4,436 of record JBIKVL010000226.1, read on the forward strand.
TGGTTACGCTGGCGACGACACGCTCAATGGCAAGGACGGCATAGATTCGGTGGATGGAGGTGCGGGCGACGATGTGCTGCAAGTCGAGGGTACGGAAGCCGCCAACGACGTTCTTATCGGCGGCCTCGGCGAATCGCTCGATCCGCTCGACTACGATCTGCTTGTCAATGTCGGGTCGGGTGCGGTGACTCTGGGCGTTATTAACAACGAACCCACCGACTTTACCAATAGCATTGACGAATACGACGGCAATGGCGCGGGGCTGTTGTTGGTTGCGAGTGGTGGTCGCATGCACCTTGGTTCGACGCTGTTGACCAACACGCCGACCGTCGGAGGCGGTGCTGGAAACGACGCGGTCACCGTCTCGTTCGGTAACACGGTGGCGACCGCCTATAGCGGCGGGGCGGGCACGGCGGATTCTTTGACGCTGACCCTGGAAGCGACGGATATTCAGGCGATGGTCGCCTCCATGACGCTGGACGACATTATCGCGATCCAGGCGTTTATCAATTCGCCCACCGCGGGTCCGCTAACATTGACGGGAGACGCGTCGAAGGGCAATTTCACCGTCTCCAACGATTTCGAAACGGTCCGGATCGCGGTGTACGACAGCGGCCAAATCGTGGATATCACGAGTTGCTTCGGCCAACTCTATCAGATCCAGCAGGTGCAATTCGGGACTGACTCTGACGACAGCCTGAACGGGTCGCAGTTCGGCGATTTGATCTTCGGCATGGGCGGCATTGACAATATCAGTGGGCTGGGCGGCAGCGACTGTATTTTTGGCGGAGCGGGCAACGACACCATCTTCGGTGGAGACAATACGGACACGATCGCTGGCGGGGAGGGTAACGACAGTCTCAACGGTGATGCGGCGGCGGATCGCATTCTCGGCGGTCTCGGAGACGATTCCATACTGGGTAGCTTTGGTAACGACGTTCTTTTCGGGAACGCTGGCACGGACATTCTGTTCGGCGGCGACGATGCGGATCGGATGTATGGCGGTTCCGGCGACGATTCGTTGGATGGCCAAGCTGGCAATGACTCGATCTGGGGTCAGGCGGGAGACGACACGCTCAGGGGCAACAGCGGCGATGATGTGCTGGATGGTGGCACCGACAGCGGCACACTAACGGCCCGCGACACGGTCGACGGCGGAGAAGGCAACGACATCATCCAGACTCAGGGATGCGAGTCCGAATTCGATTCCATTCAAGGCGGTCCCGGATCGAATAGCCTAATCAGCATCGACCTGGATGGAACGCCTGCGAATTTGGTGTTCCATTCTTTCCTGGCCCAAGAAAACAACATCCTGATCATCAACGGCAACGGTGCTCGGATCACGGGGAACGACGATCCGAATGTGCTGGACTTCCGTCTCAATTCGACCGCCACTTTGACGGTGAACCTGCTCTTGGTTCCCGCTATCGATGGGTGCGCGGGCGATGACACGATTTACGGCACGCTAGGCAAGGACACGATTTTTGGCAGCTCGGATAACGACACCATCCACGGCTATAACCTCGCCGATTATTTGGATGGCGGCACGGGCGATGACTCGATCTACGGCGGAGCCGACGCGGACACTATTTTTGGCGGCGACGGAAACGACATGATCGAGGGCCAAACGGGCAATGATTCCATTTATGGTGGACGGGGTAACGATCGCCTGTTCGGAATCGATGGCGACGATACGCTGGACGGCCAGCAGGGCGTTGACACCCTGAATGGCGGCGGCGGCAACGACACGTTCCTGGCCCGTCGCGACGAGGCCGAGTTCGACGTGTTCAATGGCGGCGCTGGCGCCGACCTGTTGGTGAACACGGCGGCGGCGAGCCTCGTTTTGAATGGCTTCGATGGGCCGAACAACGCCCTCGAGTCGGTGCTCGGCAACTCGATGCCAATTCTCGGAAACAATCAAACGAACAGTTTTGATTTCCGCTACGGCGCAACGACCTCGTTCGTGCAGTTGGTCAACGTCAGCTTCATTTCGGGCGAGGCTGGCGGAGACACGATTCGCGCGTCGAACATCGGCGAAACGCTGTTTGGCGGGGACGGGTCCGACACGATTTATGGCA
>JBIKVL010000227.1:0-6502 GCA_044356875.1 Pirellulaceae bacterium
TCCCCCACGACCTTGTCGTCAAAATGACTTTGGATGACCACTCCGCCGCGCGGCAAGCCCTGACGCGTGAGTTGGAAGTGAAAGTCGCCGGGTTCGTTGCCGTCCGAATTGAGGATTGCATTCAGGCCGAAATCGAGCCGATCGACCTTCAGCCACACGGCGACCGTCAGCTCCTGATGTTCGCCGGGAATGTCGAGCTGAACGAAGTCCGTGTCTCGATCAAAGAGCAACGCCTCTTTCCCAGGCCAGCGTCCGGTCGTCCAGCGTGCTCCATCGATCCGACCGGCGGCCATTCCATCTTCGGTTTGCGAATTGAACAGCACGGTCTCATCGACGGCGCGGCGAAACGGATAAAACGCCAACAGCCGATCATCCGCCCGTATCTCGCGTTCGTATTGCTGCCAACGTTTAAATCCAATCGCCCCGGGCGTGGGGAACGCGTTTTCATCCATCTCCGGCACCGCACCGACGATGCCGTCCACAAATCGCGATGACTCACCTTCCACCACCTCGGACAATACCTTTCCCGTCCGAGGATCCTCGATGTTCACTTGCCCGTCGAATACGTACAGGTCGCTCGCGCCGCTACGTGGATCAACGCGGAGACCAAACTCCGTTCCCAGGTCCACATAGTCCGCCGCGTTCGTGGCAATGGTGAATCCCCTCGCGGTTGGCGGCGCAGTGACGCGCACGTTCCCGTAAACCAGCCGAGTATGTTGTGCGTCGCGGACATCCAGCCGCGCCGGACTGGCGATGACCACGTCGGCTCCCTGAGCGAACCGCACATGAACGATCCCCTTGAGCAACTCATACTCGCCCGGGCCAATGCGTATTCCATCAGGCGCCCGACCTGCCGCGAATTCCGCTCCCACTTGATCCACCAGGAGTGCCGCGAGCGAATCGCTCTTGGGCGCCGCACTCGCCATTTCTCGCGATGGGTTTGTCGCAACGATTTCCGTTTGAGCCCGATCGCCATTCATGCTCGGCCAGAAAATCGCCACGAAGCCGGCGACCATTGTCCCTGCCAGGAACGCCAGCGCCCAACCGAACCGCGACGCGGGAAACGAAACGGATGGCGGCGACTCGAGCGAATGGCCGCCGACCACTTCCGGCGCTAACGCGGCCACGTAATCCCAATGCAGCGCCGAATGCAAACTCATGAATTCCCGGTACGCTCGCCGCGCTTCGGGACTGGCACGCAACAGTTCGCCCAATTGTTGTTCGTCCGCTTCCAAGGCGATGCCATCCACGAGGCGGTTGAATACAGCTTCGAGCTCCGCGTCGAACGTGCTCATGAGAACGCCTCCTCGGCGACAGTCTTCTGAATGCACTCCAGCAGCGCGTGTCGGATTCGCCGGAGTCGGTCCGACAGCGCCTTGGCAGTCACACCGACAACCTCGGCTAGCGAGTTGACCGATGCCTCTGGCTCATAGCGCCGAGCGATCAGGTCGCGTTGTTCCGGCCGCAGCTTCTGCAGACATGACGCCAGCGCGTTCCGCCGAGCCTCGAACGCCCGTTCGTCAGCCGCCATCTCGTCCGCCAGCAGTTTCGCAAGAGCATCATCAAACACGAGCCGCCGGTGCTGTCTTTGGCGCTGCTTGAGCCACGCCAGCGTCTGCCATTGAGCGAACCGCATGGCCCACGGCAGAAACGGACGGCTGGCGTCGAACTCTGCCGATTTCTCCCAAAGCACCAGATTGGTCTGCTGTAAAACGTCATCCGCATCCGTCGCATTCCAAACCATCGAGAGAATGAAGGCATGGAGTTGTCGCTGTGCCCGAGTGATCTGCGTCACGAACTCCGTTGAACCTGACACGCGATACCCTCACCCCAAAAAATCTTCCATCCAACCGAAAACGCTTGCTTACCCCAAAACAAGGCCCATCAGAATCCAACTTTCTAGGGTACTTAGCCGCTCTCCGCAGAATCCCGCGTTTTTTCGCATAAACAATCTTGGATGGATCAGTTTGCAGGGCGGCGAACCGCCGCACCATGGCGGGTGCGATTGCCGGTTTTGCCGCCGCCGATACGGGCGTCACTCGTTCGCACGATGTCCGGCCTGCCCAGCCGCAACCGTCTCAATAGCGACGTCCGGCTGGAGGAACGCCGCGAATGCTTCGTCTTTCACCAACTGCTCGGCCAGTGAACGATAGCCTGCGGCCAACGGATGGCTGGCGTCAGCGTACTGTTCGCTAGGCAGCAGGGCCGCCGTCACGACATGCACGCCCGGCTGTCCACGCAGCCAGCCTTCGATCGCGCGGACGCGATCCTCGTGCGCGTGCTGCCCGGCGGCATTTAGCAGGTGCGTGTTGAACGGACCAATGACGACCAATACGCGAACGTCGCGGTCACGGAGCCAGCCGACAAGCTGTTGGAAGGCCCGCCATTGCAGCGACGATTCGAGCGGGACCCAGGGATATTCCTGAGGGCGGATCCCCCGCTTCGTCCACGGCAGCGATTTCTGCCGGCTCTTTTCAAAGGACAGCTGCGCGTCGTTGGGCGAACGGGGCCACTCGTAGGGATGCTCCAGGCTCCAACGCGGCAAATCCTGTCCGTCGAGGTGTCGCTCGCGGTAGTGCCGCACCCACTGACGCCATGTCCACATGCGCTCCACCGTCACCGACAAGCGGTCGGCGAGCCCCGCTCCGTACGCGGGGATCTCTGGTGTGAACTGCGGCACGAGGTCGGAATGGTTGAAGGAAACCGGTTCAGCCACTTGAAGATCGCGCTCGGGGGAGGTCAGCCAGAGCGGGTTGCAGTGCAGCAAGATGCGGCGGGGCAGCGGCGAGCCCAGATAGGTGCGGCACAATCCCTCCATGGCTAACGGGTGCAACCCATTGAGGCCGCCGTTGCGGAAGACGGCCCCTCGGCCGCTGGCTTGCGTCAGGTGGTCGGCGAGCGTCTGCCCCGCGTCGACGTACTCGCCCCACACGACAGAGTCACCGACAAGCAGGATTTCGTCCGCGGCGGCGGCCTGGCGCGCGAAACGGCGGTACTGCCAATAGTCCTGGCTCAGGCTGGCGGGCGTGCGGTAATGAACAGCGAAATCGGCCGGCTCCCATCGGTCCGCCAGGCGTGGTAACAGCCACCACACAGCCAGCACCACCGCGAGCACGGCCAGCATGCCACGGAACCCGACTCGCGGCGTCGTCATCACGAGCCCTTCCGCCGAGCGCGTCGTCGGCCGCTTTCCCGGGCTCAAAACTGGAAATAGATGAATGGCTGGTTACTCCGACCGGGAACGAAGCTGATGTACAGCAGGATGGCGACCAACAGCAGGCCCTGCAGGCATGCGGAGGCGCGGCGTGGAAGCTGGACATTTTCAAACAGCCATTGGTAGGCGACGACCATCGCCAGCAACAACATGGCCAGCAGGGGGAATCGTGGGTCCGTCCAGGCGCCCGTGGCGATGCGGGTCAGAATCAGCCATGCGTCCGCCACGGAGCCGGCTCGAAAGAAAACCCAGGTCAGGCACACAAACGTGAAGATGCCGACCTGCTTCACCACTGTGGGCACGCGCTCGCGATACCAGCGGGCGTTCTCCAGCGGGCGCATGAGCACGTAGGCCGCGCCATGGAGCGCGCCCCAGATCAGGAACGTCCATGCAGCGCCATGCCAGAATCCAGAGATGACCATCGTCAGGAATAGGTTGCGAGAGGTCAACCAGGGCCCGCCCAAGCTGCCACCGAGCGGGATGTAAACGTAATCGCGAAACCACGTCGAGAGGCTGATGTGCCAGCGCGACCAGAAGTCGCGGAGGCTGGTGGCGAGGTACGGATTGTAGAAATTCAGCATCAGGTCGAAACCCATGGCCTGGGCGATGCCGCGAGCCATGTCCGTATAGCCGCTGAAGTCGAAGTAGATTTGCCATGCGAAGGCGACGGTGGCCAGCAGCAACGCGGCCGATGAATGGGCAGCCGGGTTCGCGTAGATCGGATCGGCGTATCCCGACAGGAAGTTGGCATAGACGACCTTCTTGGCGAGTCCGGTGACGAACAGCGAGAAACCGTCGGCGAGGTGCTGCCGCGTGATCGTGGGCGGGGAACGCAACTGCGGCAGCAACGCGCTGGAACGCTCGATCGGACCGGCCACCAACTGCGGAAAGAACGACACGAAGGTCGCGTAACGCACGAGGCTGGGTTCGTAGTCTACGTCGTTGCGATAGTAGTCGATCGTGTAGCTCATCGACTGGAACGTGAAGAACGAGATGCCGACGGGCAGCAAGACGGCCGGCCATTCCAGCGAATAGCCGGCGCCGGACCAGGCCAGCAGGCCGTTCAGGTTCTCGACGAAGAACGGGCTGTATTTGAAGAAGGCGAGCACGCCGAGGTTGTTGACGAGGCCGGTGGCCAGCCAGAAACCGCGCCGGCCACCGTGGTGCATCTGGCAGACGCACACGTAGTCGACCAGCGTCGAGTAGCCGATCAGCAGGAGGTACCAGAGATTCCACTGGCCATAGAAAACGTAAGAGGCGATGAGCAGCCAGTGGAGCCAGAAGCGCGTGGGGCGCAGCAGGAGGTATCCCGCATAGACGATGACAAAGAAGACCGCGAAGATCCAGGTGTGGAACAGCATGCGCTATTTGGCCCCGTCCGCGCGACGGACGCAGCGGAAGCCATGCGTGTCGCGGGCAAAACAGGCGTCGCTGATCCCCGGATCATCCGCTCGGCGAGCCGTGAGGCGGCAGGACGCCGGCTCGGCATTCCACGCGCCCCCGCGGATCACCCGCTTGGCGCCCATGTCCGGGCCCCGAGGGTCGCGGGCGGGCGAGGAGGCATAGTAGTTCGCCTGGTACGAGTCATGGCACCATTCGGCCACATTGCCCCGCATGTCATACAGGCCCCAGGCGTTGGGCCGCCGTTTGCCGACGACGTCCGTCTGCTTGCCCGAGTTGCTCGAATAGCAGGCCTGCTGATCAAGGCGTGGCAGAGCGACGCCCAGCGGTTCGTCCTCCGTTGATCCCGCCCGCGCCGCATACTCCCACTCCGCTTCCGTCGGCAGTCGGTAGCCCGTGGCGTCGAAGTTGCACTCGAAGGTTTCGTCGTCGTAACACGGCTCCAGCCCCTCCGCTCGCGATCGCTCGTTGCAGATCTCGACCGCGTCCGACCAACGAACCCGCTCCACCGGCCGCCGACCGCCCTTGAATCGCGAAGGGTCGGGAAGCTGCAGCTTCTCCAATAGGTCCTGCGTGACCTCATACTTGTCCATTAGGAATCCGCTCAACTCCACTTCATGCGGCGGTTGCTCATCGGCCGCGCCGCGGGCGCTGCCCATGGTGAACCGCCCGGCGGGAATCCTGACCATCGTCATTCCCAAGGAAGTCGTGACCTCGGCTAGGCCGGCATCCGTGGCTCCGCCGGTCGGGTTCGCGGCGGACTCTCCGCCAGCGCCCGTCGCACTGCCGCCCGTCGCACCGTTGCCGGTCGCACTGTTGCCGGTCGCACTGTTGCCGGTCGCAGTGTTGCCGATCGCACTGTTGCCGGTCGCGGGTGGGCCGCCCGACGGCTCATTCCGCACCGAGCAGCCGTTCGTCGCAACGAGTAGGCCCAGTGCCACCAGCGCAGGGAGCCACGATCGGCGGGCGATGGATTCAGGACAACTTCGCGATCCCATGACCGTTTCCTGTGTGTACAGTCTTTCCCGTGACTTGGGCGCAGCCATCGCGTTCCGGCATCACCGTGTCCAGACGGGATGCTTGTTCGAGAGTTCCGGGTTACAGGTCAGCGGCTGGGGCGGCCGGGGCGAGTCGATTTCCTTGATCCAGACATCCCACGGGCCGCCCGTGCCGGGCTCTACGGGGTGTCCGGGGAAATCCAATCCGGGTCCCTTCGGAAACGCTCGCGGGCTTGGACCACTAATGCTGAAGACAACGTAGCGGCGGTCCGGCGAGAAGCGGGGCCAGTAGCAGTCCTTCGACTGATCTTTCTCTTCGTGCACGAACCGACCTTTCGAGATCCGCGGCCCCTCAGCGGTGATTTCCATATCATACATGTTGATATTATAACCGCCGCTATGTATGAGGCGTTTGCCATCCTCGCTGGGCCACGGACGGCAGCCCCCATACGGCACATTGACAAGACGATCGCCATTGGCTTCGATGGTCGTCCCGCCGTTCCGGAAGATCCAGTTGCCGACCCATGAAGGGTTGGCCATTTGCCCGATCGATTTGTTCGGGTGCTCCGTGATGGAGCCATCGTCGAGGTTGTAAAAGAAGAGGCCCCAGCTACCAAGGGACTTTGAACTGAAACGGGCATACTGCTGCCTCGCAAACGCGATCCGCTTGCCGTCGGGACTCCACACGGGTTCGCGCCCCGGGTTGCTGAGCATCCGGCGATCGGTGCCATCGGCGTTCATCAGCCAGAGGCTGCGGGACCGAGTGCCTTCCTTACATTCGTCGACGACGAACGCGATCCGCTTGCCGTCCGGCGACGGCATCGGATACGACTCGTGGATGTCGGGCGTCTTCGTGATGTTGCGGCGATCGGCTCCATCCGGCCGAACG
>JBIKVL010000228.1:0-6499 GCA_044356875.1 Pirellulaceae bacterium
GCCGAACAACGTGAGGTCTTCGCCGCGGAGCGCCTGGCGAATGAAGTTCGAGACCACTCGGCCATCGAAGGGGTGCATCCGCGGTCCATAGGTGTTGAAGATCCGCACGATGCGGATATTGACCCGGTTCATGCGGTAGTAGTCCATGAACAAGGTTTCGGCGACCCGCTTGCCTTCGTCGTAGCAGGCGCGGGGACCGAGCGGATTGACGCTCCCGCGATACGATTCGCGTTGCGGGTGTTCCGTCGGGTCGCCGTACACTTCGCTGGTCGACGCCTGCAAGACTTTCGCTCGACAACGCCGTGCCATTCCCAACACGTTGATCGCGCCCAGCACGGAGGTTTTCGTCGTTTTAATCGGGTTGTACTGGTAATGGCCGGGCGCGGCGGGACACGCCAAGTTGTAGATCTGATCCACTTCCAGCCAAATCGGCTGCGTGACGTCGTGCCGCACCAGTTCGAAATTCGCGTGCTTCAGCAGATGAGCGACATTGGTCTTCTGGCTGGTGAAAAAGTTGTCCAGGCAGATGACATCGTGGCCTTGCGCGACCAGCCGTTCGCAGAGATGTGAGCCGAGAAAGCCAGCTCCGCCAGTGACCAGAATCCGTTTGATTTGCGACACGTGGGGCGTCCTCGTTGATCGACCGATGAGTGGCTTGCCTGACCGGCGAAGTCTAACATATCGACCGCGATTGACGTTGGATTGTCGCGGCAACTAAGATTCCCGGGTGGTTCGAGTAGCGGCGATTGGCCGATACGACTCGCAACTATGCCCTCTCACGCACGTCCCAATCGTGTGGGCGGGCCCCACCGCACCTTTCCTTCCCCCCACCGAATGCACGCTCAGTCGCACTGTGGCGCGTCAAAGCGCCGGTGCCGATCGCGGGCGACCCCACCTGGCGAGCTGGTTCTAGCTGAAGGAGTCAAAGCATGCTGCAAGTCAACTTGGGCGATGGCGGACGGTATTGCGACGGTTTGCGGCGGCGGAGTTTCCTGCGGATCGGAGTGGCGGGAATGGCGTCCGCCGGCCTCGGTTCGGTGTTGCGGGCCAAGGAGCTATCGGCGGCGGCCGGAACGGCTCGAAAAGACACGTCCGTGATCCTGCTGTGGCTGGACGGCGGTCCGGGCCACATGGACATGTACGACATGAAGCCGGAGGCGCCGGCCGAGTATCGCGGGATCTGGTCGCCGATCCCGACCAACGTGCCGGGAATGCAAGTCACCGAACTGTTTCCGCTGCAAGCGAAGATCGCGGATCGCTTCTCGATCGTGCGTTCGCTCCACCATAACTCGGGCGACCACTTCACCGGCGGCCATTGGATGCTCACCGGCCGCGACGGCGTCAGCGGCGCGAACACGGCTGGCAAGTATCCGTTCTTCGGTTCGATCGCGACTCGCGTGACCGGTCCGCGTCAGAGCGGCATGCCGGCGAACGTCGCCGTGCCGTACGCGTCGAGCATCGGTTTGCGCCCCGGATATTTTGGCGGCAATTATCTCGGTCCCCAAGAGAACCCGTTTGAAACCGAGGGAGACCCAAACGCAAAGACGTTCCAAGTCCGCAACATCGGGTTGCAAGGGAATCTGACGATTGAACGGCTGGAAAACCGGCGCCAGCTGACGTCGCAGCTCGACAATATGCGGCGCGGCATGGAGCAATCGCGGACGGTCGCCGCGATCGACAAATTCGACATGCAGGCGTTCGAGATGGTGACGGGCGAGAAGGCGCGGCAGGCGTTCGATATCTCCCGGGAAGACGAGTCGACGCGGGACATGTACGGGCGACATTCGTGGGGACAAGGCGTGTTGCTCGCCCGCCGCCTCGTCGAGGCGGGCACGACGTTCGTTACTTGCCACTTCGGCGGCTGGGACCATCACTGGGACCTGCAAAAGGGCATGGAGAATTACCTACCGAAAGTGGATCAAGCGGTACACGGCCTGTTCACCGATCTGACCCGCCGCGGCCTCTACGACAAGGTGCTGGTGGTGCTATGCGGCGAGTTCAGCCGGACGCCCAAGATGAACAACGGCGGCAACGGTGGACCGCCGCTCAGCATGGGCACGCCGGGCCGCGACCACTGGGGAAATGCGATGTTCTGCCTGCTCGGCGGCGGTGGCGTGCAAGGCGGGCGGCTCGTAGGTTCGACGAATCGGCTGGGTGAAGTTCCGCAAGATCGCCCGCTGCGGCCGGGTGACATCCACCATACGATTTACCAAGTTCTCGGCGTCGACCCACACATTCATTTCCCGAATCTCCAGGGCCGGCCGGTGCCCGCGATCGACCACGGCGAAGCGATCTCCGAGCTGTTCTAAATCGGGGGATGGCTGGCGGTGGCTCCGGCCGCGTGCCATTCTGAGGGTTCCAGCGCCCGCCCGGCGGGCGCGATGGCCGAGTTCCCCAGGCTGTGCGTCCCCTCATGCTGTACTTCGCCGCCGCCGTGCTGCTATTCGTGTTCGCTGTCGCCGTGATCGTGGTCTGGCGCGGATCGTCGATCCGTAGACTCGCCACCGTCGAGCCGGCTTGGACGGGTGATTGGCCGGCCGTGTCGATCGTCGCGCCCGCCCGCAACGAGGCTCGGCATATCGAAGAAGCGGTTCGCTCCCTGGTGCGGCTCGACTACCAGCCGCTGCAAATCACGCTCATTAATGATCGCTCGACCGACGCCACGGGCGACATCCTAAACCGGTTGGCCGCCGAGTTCCCGCAGTTGAATGTCGTGCATCTCGACACGCTGCCACCGGGATGGCTGGGCAAGAACCACGCCTTGCAATTCGGCGCCGATCGGTCCCAGGGAGAATGGCTCCTATTTACGGACGCGGACATTCTGTTCGATCCGAGCTGCCTGCGGCGGGCCGTCGCGTTCGCCGAAAACGAGCAGCTCGACATGCTGGCGGCGTTTCCGGAAACGCGGATGCCGAGTTGGATTTTGAAGTCGTTCGTGGCGACTTTCAGCGTTTTTTTCATGGTGTTCACGCGGCCTTGGAGCGTGCGGAACCCGCGCAGCGGCGCGCATTGCGGCGTCGGCGCGTTCAATCTCGTACGGGCATCAGCCTACCATCGCGCGGACGGCCACCGCCGGCTCGCAATGCGGCCCGACGACGATCTGAAGCTCGGCAAGAACATGAAGCTCAGCGGTGCCCGCTGCGACGTGATCGACGGCGGCGGCATGCTGGCGGTCAACTGGTACGGGTCGCTGCGCGAACTGATCGTCGGCCTCGAAAAGAACTCGTTCGCCGTGCTCGAGTACAGCCCAGTCGCGGTGCTCGCCAGTTCCTTGACCTTGCTGGCGGTGAACTTCTTTCCATTTTTCGGACCGCTAGTCGTGGACGGGCCAGCGGGTTGGTTGCTCGGCGCCGCCGCCGCTCTACAGCTAATCCTGTCGCTCGGAGCCTCCAAGCAGCTCGGCTATCCCCTGCACGTGGTCATCGGCTACCCGCTAACGGTGTTGCTGTTCGTGTACATCCAGTGGCGTTCGATGTTCCTGGCTTTGGCCCGCGGCGGCATCCAGTGGCGCGACACGTTGTATAGTCTGAAGGAACTGCGTGCGAACCGGATTTGAACGGCGGGGGACAACGGCGACGCTGGGACGGCTACGAGGGACGGCGACGCTGGGACAGCGACGAGTAACAGCGACGAGTAACAGCGATGCTGGGACGGCGATGGGGTAGGCGGTTGTGTGAGCGGCCATAGAGGCAGTGGAGAACGAACTTGTGAGACGGGTATTGGTCACGGGTGGCGCCGGCTTCATTGGCTCGCATTTGGTCGAGGCGCTCCTGGAGCGTGGCTGCCATGTCACCGCCGTCGACGACGAATCGACGGGCCGGTTCGCCAACTTGGCGGCTGTACGTGAGCATCCGCGATTGACGTGTGTCGCGGGCTCGATCGCCAACACCGAGCTCCTGGACCGCCTGGTGGCGGACGCCGACGAGGTTTACCATTTGGCGGCGGCGGTCGGCGTGGCCTTGGTCGCGCGCCAACCGATCGAAACGATCGAGCGGAACATTTTTCCAACTGATCGGCTTCTGTCGGCGTTGCGAGCGCGTCGGCGGCGTGGCGAAGACGTCCGGTTTTTCCTCGCCAGCACCAGCGAGGTCTATGGCAAGAATCCGAAGCCGGTGTGGAACGAGGACGACGACTTGGTGTTCGGTCCGACGACGCGGATGCGGTGGTCGTACGGGGCTTCGAAGGCGATCGACGAGTTTCTGGCGTTGGCGAGCTGGCGGCAGGACGGGCTACCGGTGGTGATTGGCCGTTTCTTCAATGTGGTCGGAAGGCGGCAATCGGGCGCGTATGGCATGGTGCTGCCACGGTTCATCGAAGCGGCTTGTGCCGGCCGGCCGTTGGTGGTGCATGACGACGGTTCGCAGACTCGCTGTTTCGCGCACGTCAGCGACGTGGTGCGCGCCGTTCTGGCGTTGATGGAAAGCCCAGAGGCGCGCGGCCGAGTGTTCAACATCGGTAGCGACGAGCCGATTTCGATCCTGGAGCTCGCGCGTCGCGTGATCGCGGCGGCGGGTAGCGACTCGCCGATTGAACATCAAACGTACGCCGCGGCGTTCGACGCCAACTTTGAAGACATCCGGCACCGCGTCCCCGACCTGACGCGTTTGCGAACAACCATCGAGTACATCCGGCGTTACGACCTCGACCGCATCATCGCCGACTTGGTGGCCGCCTCTCCCCGCAACTCGTTTACCGCCGAGCCGTAGGCGACGGCTTGGCGGTAAACGCAATACCGTTCAATTAGCGTTAAGTCACTGTTGCTATTAAGCTTGTGTCTTCTGAAACAGGGAGGGATAAAGACACTCGGATTCACCCCAAGTTAAGGACGGTTGTACCTGTTGGCCGAAGGCCAACTTCAACGTAGCCTGGGGCAACGCCCCAGGTGGGCCAGGCAACACACCCTTGGATAACGCGAGTTACCGAAACACCTCCCTTTGGTTGGCTGAAGGCCAATCTCAACCCATTGTGTCGCCTCAAAAGAGGCCCGTTTTTCGGCAATTCGTTGAATCTCGCCAATCCCTCCCATTGGCTTTGGTGAGGTTGGCTTTCAGCCAACCAATTGTGATGGGGCGGTCAACCGTCCTAGGGCGTTGCCCTAGGCTACGTTGAGATTGGCCTTCGGCCAAAGAATCGGCAACGATTGACCGCCCGTGAAAACGGGCCGTAGCACTGTTGACGATCGGGTTCCAACCGCTCCGCGAAACCGCGACGCAAACTTCTATCCCGCAATTGTTTACGGAACATTGAACGGTATTGGCGGCAAACGACGCGATTTCCCGACTCATTGGCGGGGCGGGCTTGCGACCTTGGGCGCTTTTTTCGATTCCAACTTCTTGATGACCGCGTCGCAGGCGCGGAGACGGTTGTCGAGATCGCGGGCGAGTTCCGGCGCCAGCTTGCCGGCATCGGCGAACAGTTCGCGGGCACGCGTGTACGACGCGCGGATCCCCTCGACCAAATCCACCCGCGCCTCGGCGTCGCCATGGATCGCCTGCAAGGCGTTGCCTCGCTGGAAGTAGAGTTGGCCGAGCGCCGCTTGAATGCGCTTCTCCGACGCGTCGGCCGCGCGGTCCGCGTCTAGTCGATCGAGCAGCGGGTCTACCACGCTCAGCGATTCGCGCCATTCCGCCGGCGTCACTGCCACGTCCAAAGTCGCTTGGGCCGCCCGGAGCAGTTGTTGCCGCGCGTCGTCGTCGCTCGGAGAGCGCCGCCAGATCGCGTCCCGAAGCATGAAGGCCTCGATCGCGTTCCTCCAAGCCAAACTCTTCCGACCCGCCGTGGCGTGCGCTTCGAGCAGCTCCTCGCGAATGACCGCTTGATCATCGAGCACCGCGACCGGCTCGCGATCAAGCGGCAACGCGGAGAGAGCGATGGTCGCATTGATCAACAAATCGAGCGCCCGGGAATCCTCGCCGGCCGCCTGGTACGCGATTGCCAACGCGTCGCGCAGCTCGCGGCATAGCCGACGCGGCGCGGGCCATTCCGGGCTTTCCGCCACCAAACGAAGAGAGTCCTCCAAGGCGGCTTCGAGCGTCGCGCGGCTCGCCGCCAGTTCGCCGGCCGCCTTGTGAAACACGCCCAAGGTGTGGCTATCCCGCAGGTGGAGCCAACGGCGACGGCGCGTGGCGGCTCGGGTTCGCAATTCGAAGCGAGCGGCGACCGCCTCCCGCTGCAATCCGACTGCCGCCGGATAGTCCCCCGCAAGAAACTCGGCGCGAGCCAACCGCGCGAGCACCTCGCAGCGATCCTCCAGCCATTCGTCGTGGAAGAAGCGATCGAACGAAACCGGCAACCATCGGGCCGACCACTGGGCAGGCTCGGCCTTCGTGGATGGCTCGGGCGCCTGCGCCGTCATGTCGCGCAGCGAAGTCGGCGGGCTGGCGAGCGCCGCGCGATAGTGCCGCAGGGCGTTTTCGTTGCCGGGCGTCGCCCGCGAACCGGCCGCTGGCGCGGCTCGGCTGATGGGGGTTGAACCGGCCGCTGGCGCGGCTCGGCTGAT
>JBIKVL010000229.1:0-6497 GCA_044356875.1 Pirellulaceae bacterium
GGTCGCGGACCCGCCTTCCGGAATTCTCGGGTCGACCGCCTTGTTCAAACCGTGGGTCTCCGGCCCGACGGCGGCGAGCCTCTTCCGGCAAGCGACGCTCTTCTGCGGCTTTCTGGTGCTGATGACCAGCATGATCTCGACGATGGACGGCTTCGTGCGGCGGTGGGTCGACGTGGCGTGGACCGCCAGCGCGCGTTTGCGGGAGCTGGATGTCAGCTACATCCGCTACGTCTATTTCGCCGTGCTGGTCGCCTTCTGCCTCTCGGGGCTGGTTGTCATCTGGACCGGTTTGAAGCCCGGCCGTGTCTTCGAACTGGCGACCACCGGCTACAACTTCGCGTTCGCTTTCAGCGCCTGGCACACGCTGGCGGTCAACACCAAGCTTTTGCCGCCCGCGCTGCGGCCAAACATCTGGGTGCGGCTCGGACTGGTGCTGGCCGGCGTCTACTTCACGTTCCTCGGCGTTATGGCCGCTTTGTCCCAGTTTGGCCTGACGTAGCGGGCGTTTCCGGGGCGGGTGGCGCCGCCGGCAAACCGGCGGCGGACAGCTCTAGGAACACGTCCAGCGTCTGGCCTACGAACAGATGGGGCGGCGGGTTTTCGACGGCGTAGATGACTTGGAGCACCCGCGTGTCCACGCGTTCGGTGTTGTCGCTTGTGAGCCAGCGTTTGGGTTGGACGAACGGTTCGACGCGCACGAACCGCAATCGCAGCGGTTGGCGATCGCCGCCCCGCACGAAAGCTTGCGCCGGCGTGCCCGGTTGGAATCGCGGCAGATCGTTCTCGTCGATTTCCGCTCGCACATGCAACTGGCGGCTGTCTCCCAGCAGCACCAAGGCTTGGCCGGGGCTTGTTCCCACGTACTCGCCGGGCCGCACGTTCACGCGGAGCAGCACGCCGTCGACCGGCGCGCGAACGAGCGATCGTTCGAGTTCCGTGTTGATTTGTTCAAGTTCCGCCCGAGCTAGCTCCACGCGGGCGCGGGCCACTTCGCGGTCTTGGCGCCACGCGCCGGCGCGCAGCAATTGATCGTCGGCCTGGGCCCGCGCCAACTCCTGCCGAGCGACTTCCAATTTCAATTGCCGCTCGACGTTCTGCTCTTCGGTGACGACCCGGGCGGCGATCAGCCGTTCGCTGCGCGCCGCCTGGTCCTGCCACAGCCCGACGTTAGCCTGAGCGGCCCGCACCTTCGCTTCGCTGGCAGGCAGTTCCTCGGACCGCGGCAGCGCCTCCAGCCGCGCCAGTTCCGCTTCCGCCACTTTCAGCTTGGCGGCGTAAAGCGATTGCTGCGCTTGCAAGTGGCGGTCGTCGACGCGGAACAACGGATCGCCCGCCCGCACCAGTTGGCCGACGCGGTCGGGCGTCGCCATCAATTCGCGAATGACGCCCGGCAAGGTCGTGCCGACCGCGATGTTTTCCGTCTTCGCTTCGACGAGGCCATAAGCCGCGATGGTTTGGCCGAACGGATTGCGGGACGGCATCAACGGCGGCTCGGACCGCGGAATCGCGAACACGCGTTCCGAGTAGAAACTGTGGAACAGTCCGAAGCCGAGCATCCCGGCGGCGGCGGTCGGCAACAGCAATTTCGAAATCCAACTGCGCATCGCGGTCACTCCACGCGGTCATTGCCCGCGGTCATTGCAAGCAGGCGTCCCACTCGTTCATGCGACGCGTTCATTCCACGCGGTCGACACGGCCGTCTTCCATGTGGATGCGGCGGTCGCCAAATTCGAGCACGCGGGCATCATGCGTGACGACGATCACCGCTCGTCCCGGCTGCACCGCCACCGCCCGCAACAGTTCCATCATACGCTGGCCCGACTTGGCGTCGAGCGCCGCGGTGGGCTCGTCGCACACCAACAATCGTGGTTCATGAATCAACGCCCGCGCGATCGCCACACGTTGTTGCTGGCCACCCGAAAGCTGCGTTGGCAGCGAGTCGGCTTTGCCGGCTAGTCCCACGGTGTCGAGGAGTTCGCGAGCCCGGGCGACGGCGAGTCGCCGGTGGGCGCCGTTGATGATCAGCGGGATCGCCGCGTTCTCCGCCGCGGTCATGGTCGGCAGCAAGTTGTATTGCTGGAACACAAAGCCAATGTGTTGGGCGCGAAAGCGGGCCAATGCGCCGCTGGACAGCGACGACAGCTCGTGGCCTAGCACTTCCACCGTGCCAGAGGTTGGGTCCAACAAGCCGGCAATCAGCGAGATCAGCGTCGTCTTCCCGCAGCCGGACTCGCCCACCAACAACGTCAACTGCCCAGCGAAGACCTCGATGTCCACGCCGCGCAGCGCGATCGTCTTCGTGTCTCCCGACCCGAACTGCTTCACCACCCCGCGGCACCGCACGGCCAATTCCAGCGGCACCGCGGAAGGGGCTACGGACGGGGACGCGGACGGCACCGCGGACGGTGACGAGGACGGTGACGAGGACGGTGACGCGGCCGCCACCGCGGACGGCAGTGCGGACGGCACCGCAGACGGTGACGGGACGGCAGGACTCGACGGCACGCCGGATACGGACGACGGAGTGGATGCCGGGTTACGAGCGTCCTCGACGGATGACATGGCGAACCTACTTTTTCCGCCAGACGCGGACGCGGTGGTTTTCGCTGTCGCCGATCAAGATCGAACCGTCGCGATCGACCGCCACTCCGTGCGGCCGAGCCAGTTGGCATTCGTGGGGCCGCGGACCGTCCGGTCCGTCGCCGCGCTTGCCGTTGCCGACCAGCAGCTCCAGCGTGTCCTTGGCAGCATCCAAGTAGCGGATCGAATGGGATTCGGTGTCGGCCAGATAGACATTGCCGGCCGCGTCGAGCGCGATCCCTTTGGGACCGGAGAGCGTCGCCAGGAGCGCCGGCCCGCCATTGCCGGTGAACCCCGACTTGCCGGTGCCCGCCATCCGACGCAGCGTGTTGGTCTTCGGGTCGAGCACCACCACGGCGTTGCCCTCGCGCAAGGCGAGCCAGCAGCGACCGTCAGTCGCGAACATGACGGCTCGCGGACCGTGCAGCGGCGAACCGGCGATCGGCGAACCGTCCGGCGCCGTTTTCTTCTCGCCCGTGCCGCTCCAAGTGGAAATCGTGCCCGAGTCTTTCGCGACGCGTCGCAGGCGATGATTCAAAATGTCGCAAATGTAGAGGTCGCCGGCGGCGTCGAACGCGAGGCTGTGCGGCGCGTTGAGCTGGGCGCGATTCGCAGGCCCTCCGTCGCCAGCGAACCCCGCTTTCCCGCTGCCCGCGACCGTACTGATGACGCCAGTCTTGGCGTCGACGCGCCGCACGCAGTGATTGCCCAGTTCCACGAAATGCAGGTTCCCCTCGCGGTCCCACGCCACCTCGTAGGGCTGGTTCAGCGACGCGCGGGTCGCCGGCCCGCCATCCCCCTGATACGCTTTCGCCCCATCGCCGGCGTAGGTCGTGATGATCCCTTCTGGGCTCACACGCCGCACTCGGTGATTGTCCATGTCGCAAATGTAGAGGTAGCCATCCGGTCCGCGAGCGACTCCGTAGACGTTGTTCAACTGCGCTTTCGACGCCGGCCCGCCGTCGCCCGAGAATCCTTTGACGCCGGTGCCCGCCAACGTTTCCACCACGCCGTCCAGCGGCTCGGCGGCCCGCATTCGCGGATCACACACCCCGCCGCTCAGGAGCAGAGCGAAGAACACCGCGCCGGCAAACCGCGCGTCCGCGAGTCGACTGATGGCGTTCCGACTGGCGACGGGATTGGTGGCGAGCGTCTCGACGCGGTTCGCGGTCCGGCTGGCCGGCGCCGCCGGAGTTCGACAATCGTCCGCGGACGAGACCAAAAACGGGTTCACAGGGGACATCGCGAGTGTTCCTCGAGGCGCCTTGGGTTTTCGGGACTGCCGGGACCGCCGGTACTTCCGAGACTGGCGGGGTGGCTGCGGCCGGCGACAAGCCGACGGGAAAGTTGGAATATGGGCGGCGATTCCCGCCGCCGTTCGACGAAATTCTAGCAGGAACGCCCGGATCGCGTCTTTCGCTAGGAACCGCCGGGCAACTCGCCTATACTTTTCCCAATTGGACACACGGGAGCGTCCTCGCGGCCGACAGTGAGGCGGCGTTCCCCGGCACGTTTGGGTCGATCAGCAATCTCTTCAGGGAAGCCGTCTTATGAAGTCGCTCGGGAGCGCGATGGGGACCGCCAATCGGTCCGGATGGCGGTCGGGACAAGCGAGGCCAATGGCTATCGCGTGTACCTTGGCCGCCGTCATGACAATTTCGATCGTTAGTCAAGCGGCGTTCGCCGCGCCGACTCCCGCGCAGCGTGAGGAGATCGTGGCGCTCGGCACGGCCCTCACGCGGGCTGGCAACTTGTTCAAGCAAGGCAAGCACGCCGAATCGGGCGCAGTCGTCAAGGAAGTCCAGGCAAAAGTCGAAAAGCTGGCCGCTAGCGACAAGTCGCTTGTCTCGTTCCTCGAACCGCTCTTCACGAAGCTCGAACGGGCCCATGCCGTGTTGGAATTGGAAGGCGTCGAATTGCCGCCGCTGAAGAAGCCCAGCGACGTCGAACCCGAGTCGAAGCCGGCCGCAGGCAAGCCGGGCGCGGGCCCTCCCACCGGCGAGGTCAGCTTTTCGAAACATGTCGTGCCGATTTTGATCGGCAAATGCGGCAACTGCCATGTGAACAACGCCCGCGGCAACTTCAGCATTTCGAGTTTCGCGGCGCTCAAGAAGGGCCCTCCGGGCGGCACCGTGATCTTCCCGGGCGATCCGATCGGCAGCCGGTTGATCGAGGTCATCGAGAGCGGCGATATGCCGCGGGGCGGTTTGAAAGTCTCCGCCGATGAACTCGCGACACTGAAGAAATGGATCACCGAAGGGGCGAAATACGACGGTCAGAACGAGCAGGACGGGTTGGCTAGTCTGAACGCGGCTGCCAAGCCGGATGCTCCGCCGATGGTCGCGGTCATGGAAGCGACCGGCAAGGAAACGATCAGCTTCGCCCGCGACATCGCCTCGGTGATCGCCAACAATTGCACGAACTGCCACGGCACGATGCGGCCGCGGGAAAATTTCAGCGTCGTCAGTTTCACGTCGTTGCTCAAGGGTGGCGACAGCGGAGCGCCGATCGTTCCGGGCAAGCCCGAAGAAAGCCTGCTCGTCCGCAAGCTCAAAGGCACGGGTGGTGGCCAGCGGATGCCGGTCAATCGCGACCCGCTTTCCACCGATGTGATCGCCAAGATTGAAAAGTGGATTCTCGAAGGCGCTCGCTTCGATGGCGGCGATCCGGGCCAAGGCCTGGCGCAAGTCGCGGCGCTCGCGCGGGCGAAAGGCGCGACCCATGCCCAGTTGAGCGAAGACCGCGCGAAGCTCGCCGGCGAAAACTGGCGGCTCGGCATGCCCAACGCGGCGCCGGCCCGTTTCGAGTCGGCGAATTTCCTCGTGCTGGGCAATGTCGGCGAGGCCACGTTGCAGGACATCGGCGCCCGGGCCGAGGCGATGGCGCCGAAAGTCGCCGCTGTCTTCAAAGCGCCCCCCGAAGAACCGCTCATCAAGGGCCGCATGACGCTGTTCGTCTTCAGCGAACGGTACGACTACAGCGAGTTCGGCCAGATGGTCGAACGCCGCCAGATCCCGAAGGAGTGGCGCGGCCACTGGCAGTTCAACACGGTCGACTCGTACGGCGCGATCGTGCCGCCACGGAACGACGACTACTCGTTGGAACTGCTCGTCGCCCAGCAGCTAGCTGGCGCTTACATCGCCAGCCTCGGCAAGACGCCCCGCTGGTTCGCGGAAGGCGCCGCTCGCGCCGCCGCCGCTCGGCTCGATCCGGCCGACCCGCGAGTTCTCAAGTGGAACGAGTCGCTACCGGAGGTGCTGGCCGCGATGAGCGCGCCCGATGACGGAGTCAACGGCAAGTTGGCGCCCGAGATGAACGACGTCGCCAACTACAGCTTCGTGAACTTCCTCATGAACGACAAGCGGTTCCCGAAACTGCTCGAGCCACTCAAGAAGGGCGCCGCGTTCGACAAGACGTTCTCCGAGGCGTTCGCGGGCAGCCCCGGCCAAGTGGCCGAGGCGTGGGTCAAGAAGCCGGGAATCAAAATCCGGCCTGCCACCAAGGCGAAGAAGAGCTAGCTGACGAGCTTGGCTGTCAACCGGCCGAGCTGTCAGCTGACCAAGCTGTCAGCCGACCGAGCTTTCAGCCGACCGGGCGGTCAGCCGGTCTAGCCTTCGAGATCCGCCATGACGCATCGCAAGCCGCATCTTCCCGAGAAACCGTGCGAAGTTTGCGGCCGGCCGTTCGCTTGGCGGAAGAAGTGGGAAAAGGTTTGGGCGGAGGTCCGATACTGTTCGGACCTCTGCCGCCGTCAGGCCCGAGCGACTCGCCGTTCCCCTAAGGAACGCTGAGGTTCCAGGCTTAAACCCAATACCGTTCAATGTTACGTAAACAATTGCGGGATAGAAGGTTGCGTCGCGGTTTCGCGGGGCGATTGGAACCCGATCGTCAACAGTGCCACGGCACGTTTTCACGGG
>JBIKVL010000230.1:0-6485 GCA_044356875.1 Pirellulaceae bacterium
CGTTGCGGCCGCATAGAATCACTGACCGCGTCATCGCCTTGTTTCTTCCCTCGTTGGTTCCCAGGAGTTCCACCCATGGACCGAACCCGTCAGTCCCATGATTTGTCGCGTCGCGGCTTTCTCCGCGCTGGGAGTGCGGCGGCCGCTGTGGCCGCAGCGGGCCCACTGCTGCTCACCACGCGGAAGACCGAAGCGAAAGAGTTGATCGTGGGGGAAGGCGAGCATCGGTTCCAGGTACACCATGAATGGCCGCAGTTGCCGTCGCAGTACACGTGGCAGACAACGCACAACGTGGCGGTCGACAAGGCGGGCCACCTGTATGTGATTCACGAGGGCCGGGCGAATCTCAAGGACCATCCGTCGATCTTCGTGTTTGATCCCGAGGGACGTTTTGTCCGCGCTTTCGGCAGCGAATTCCAAGGTGGCGGCCACGGCATTGAAATCCGCGAGGAGGCCGGCCAGGAATTCCTATACGTCTGCGCTTACCAACATCTGAAGACATTCGCAAAGCTCGACCTCAGGGGCGAGCCGGTTTGGCGCCGCTTCGCGCCGATGCAATCGGGCGTGTACGCGGCGGACGAGGACAAGAAGCCGACCGGCCAATGGGGCCGCGACCGGTTCATGCCCACCAACTTCGCCTTCCTCGACGACGGCGGTTTTCTGCTCGTCGATGGCTACGGCGCCTTCTACGTGCATCGATACGACAAGAACGGCGAGTGGGTTTCGTGCTTCGGCGGCGCGGGTAAGGGCGAGGGCAAGTTCAGCACGCCGCATGGCATCTGGGTTGACAAGCGGGACGGGCGCCAGCCATCCATCGTCGTCTGCGACCGCGCGAACCACACGCTGCAATACTTCGACATGACCGGCAAGTATCTGGAAACGCTGCGGGGCTACGGCCTGCCGGCCAACGCCGAGACGTGGAAGAATTTGCTGGTTGTGCCCGAATTGCATGCCCGCGTCACGTTGCTGAATGAAAAAAATGAAGTGGTCGCGCGGCTGGGTGACGACGTCGCCCGCGTGACTGGCCAAGGGGGAAACACCATTCGCGGCGATCACTCGAAGTGGCAGGAGGGAAAATTCGTCCATCCGCACGACGCGTGCTTCGCGGCCGATGGCAGTCTGTTTGTTGCGGAATGGGTCGGATCCGGCCGCGTCTCCAAACTCCGCCGGCTCTCCTAATCCGCTTGCCCGAGTCCCTTCGACCGCGGCAGAGGTTGTGGCGTTCGCCATGGACGAACAACGATTGTTCGAATTGATCGACGCCCTACTCGAATCGCGGATCTCCGACGCGGAGCGCGACGAGCTGCAGCAAATCCTGCGCGCTTCCCCAGCCGCTCAGGATCTTTACAGGGAACTGATCGAGCTCGATGGGATGCTGCGCGACACGGTCCAGGACCCGCTAGGTCACGATCTCGCGCTGCTGTCGAGCGAGTTGGCCGAACGGAAAGCGAAGCAGTCGGGCGATGAAACGGCCAGTGCCGCCACCGCAAGTTGGGAGTCGCTCGGTAAGCACTTCGCGGCGCGGACCACGACCGAGCCGCGCCGTTCGCTTTCATCCTGGCTGGCCGCCGCGTTGCTGCTCACGCTAGTCGGCCTGATCGGCTGGGGCATGGCCGACTGGCGGCGACACGCCCGTCCGACGGGCCCGCCAACCCAGCGCCCCGCCGTGGCCACGCTTAGACAGCTTACTGGGGCCGCTTGGCGAACTCCTGCCAACGCTTCGGAAACGAAGATCGCCGTAGGCGTGACATTCACGTTCGGAGACGCCCTTCGCGTGGGCGAATCCAGTCTCGCGGATGTCACGCTTGCCGATGGCTCGCGGCTTGAGCTCGGAGCGGGCGCCGAGCTGCGGTTTCCCGCGACAGCCGATGGGCATCGTGGCGAACTGTTTTTGAGCCGCGGCGGTGTCGAAGTGACCGCGGTGCCGCAGTCTCCCGACCGGCCACTTGTCATCACGACCGTGGCCGCGCGACTCACCGTGCTGGGCACCCAGTTCCGTCTCTATGCCCGCGAGGAGGATTCGCGAGTGGAACTGGTTGAGGGCCGAGTGCGGTTCGAACGGCGGTTGGACGGTAACAGGGTTGAAGTGGCCGCTGGACAATACGCGATCGCCGCCTCCCGCGGCTCGCCGGGCGAACCGCTGGTCGTCCAGCAATTGGAGGATTCTTGGCGGCTCTCCCACTCGATCGACCGCGCAGGCGAACGGGTCGCGTTTTCGCCGGACGGCGTGTGGCTCGCCACCGCGAGCCATACCCAAGTCGCCGTATGGGACGTCGCGACCGGCCAACCGTGTTACCAGCATCCGGCTGCGGCGCGCTATGACGCCCTGGCTTGCTCGCCCGACAACAGCGGCATCGTCGCGTTGAGCCACCAAGGTTCGGTGTTGCGATGGCGGTTCGCGGAAGGCGTCGCGAACACCGCGGATTTGACCGCGGTCGCGGGCAAAATGCGGCACGGCGCCCTCGCAAGCGACGGCCATTGGATCGCGCAGGCAACGGGAGTCGAGAATGGCCACTTGGCGATTTGGAGCGGCGATCGCCAAGGCGGTTGGTTACCGCTGCCCGCTCTCCCCATGAAAGCGATGAGTGTCGCGGTTGCGACGCCCGCCGGCGGTGGCCCCCTGATCGTCGCCTGCGACGAACAGGGCGCCGTCGTGCGTTGGGAAGCGGCGACGGGGCGTGAGCTCGCACGGTATCGGCTCGAATCGCCTTTGCATCTGCTTGAACTCTCCGCCGACGGCCGGTGGCTGGGCGGATACGGCAACGGCGTCGGCCTGTTGTTGCTCGACATGGCGACCGGCGTCGTCCACGAACCATGGCCCGCCGCCAGTATCAAGGTGAACGACGTGCGATTCACGGCCGACGGAGGCTTGCTATACGCGGCGATGGCGGATGGAGTCGTCCGCGCTTGGGCCACGGCCACTGCCCAACCGCGGATCGCCCTCGCCACCGGCGACGCTTCCCTGCGTTCGATCGCCCTTTCATCCAACGGCCGCTGGCTAGCCGCCGCCGGCGATCGCGACCGCGTGACACTCTGGCGCATCGAGCCGACAGAGCATGGACAATGAGGCCGCCAGATTCCACGCGGCGTGACGGAAGTTGCAGTCGACGATGTGGAATCTTAACGATCCTGGCCATTCCTGGCGGATACCCAAGGCTTTCCCAGCCCCATTTCCACGTGCCGATGTTTTCGAGGAGGCGATATCCAACCATGCCGTCTACGACTCGCCAGTTGGCCTCCAAAGGGCTTATTCGCCCACCCGGATTCCTTGCGGACAACGTCATGTACGAGACGCAAATGGGTTCGAACGCGTATGGCGTGGCCACTGACAGTTCGGACTTCGATGTATATGGCTTCGCGATTCCGCCACGTGACCAACTGTTTCCGCATCTGGCCGGCGAGATCGCGGGCTTCGGCAAACCGCGACCTCGTTTCGAATGCTTTCATGTTGCCCATGTGATCGACAAGGACGCGTTGGGCGGTTCGGGACGCGAGTACGATCTTTCGATTTATAGCATCGCCCGCTATTTCACGCTCTGCATGGAATGCAACCCGAACACCCTGGATTCGCTCTATACCCCGCAGGAATGCGTCTTGCATCTGACGCGTGTCGGCGGGATGGTGCGGGAGCGTCGTCGCGTCTTTCTGCACAAGGGAATTTGGACAAAGTTCAAGGCGTACGCGTTCGCGCAACTGCACAAGATGCGGTCCCGCGAGCCCCAAGGCAAACGCGCTCAACTGCGCGAGCAGTTTGGATATGACGTGAAATTCGCTTACCATGTCGTGCGGCTGTTATATGAATGCGAGCAGCTGATGCTGCATGGCGATATGGACATGCGGCGGGATCGCGAGCATCTGAAGGCGATTCGCAGTGGCGAGCTTTCCGAGTCCGATGTGCGGGCCTGGGCGAGCAGCAAGGAAAAACAGTTGGAGGGGCTCTACCTGAGTTGTTCGCTGCCGGATCAGCCTAACGAACCGGCGGTCCGTCAATTGCTGTTGGAATGCCTCGAGGAACATTACGGCAGCCTGGAAAGCTTGGTGGCGCAACCGGACGCCGCCACGGAGGCCCTCCGCGCGATCAGCGAACTCGTCGATCGCTGGCGCGCGGGAACCGCGAGTCGTATCGGAGGGTGATTGCCTACCCTCACGCGATATGGCGGCATCCTAGGAAGGGCATGATGAGTTCGACGCGCGGGGCAGGACCATGACCGCGGAGATTGGGTTAGCGTGTTCGCGGCTGGATCCGCATCCCGTCGCGTAGCTGGTCCCCCGGATACTGGACGACCGATTCGCCCTCCACGAGGCCTTCGAGTACCTCCGCCTCGCGGCCATTCTGATGGCCGATGCGGACACGGCGCAACCGAGCGCGGCCCGACTCGACCGTAAACACCGCCCAGAATTCGTCGTCACGAAAGAGCGCGCCGGAAGGCATGATCAACACGTTGTCGGATTCCCACTCGACGATCCGCGCCTCGATTCGATAGCCGTCCCCCAAACGCGGCCGCTTGTCGGCGACGGCGAGAAAATCGGCGATCACATTCACGCGTTGCTCTTCGACCCCCAGCGCCGAGACTTTGGTGAATCCAGAAGGTTCCACCAGTCGCACGCGGGCTTCGAGCGGCTCGGCGCCGCCCCACTGTTCGAGGAATACCCTGGCGTTCGGCGGTATCCGCACCGCGTCGCTCGACAGTACATCCACCTCGATCTCCAAATCCCGCGGATCGCCGATCTCGACCAACGCGGCTCCGCCAGCCACCAAGCCCGCGCTCTCCCGCAGCACGCGAAAGACGCGGCCATCGATCGGCGAAAAGATGTCGAATTGCCCGGTCGTCGCAGTCGCGGCTCCTGGGGTTGTGATGTCCGGGGTCGTGGTGACAGGCGGCGCCGTGGCTGGCGGCGCGGTGGCAGGCGGTACGGTAGCAGGCGGTGCGGTGACAGACGGCGCGGTGGCTAGCGGCGAGTCTGGTTGGGGCCGCGGTTCGGGGCGCGGCGCGTCGACCGCTTTGGGTGGCGCGTTGGGTTCGGGCGGAGAGTTGGGTTGGGGCGGTTGAACGCGGGCGAGCGCTGCGCGGGCCCATTCCCATTCAAAGCGCGCGACCTGTTGCCCGAATTCGGCCGCGCGGCACGTCTCGGCCGCGAGCAGCTGACGATGCTCCGCTGTCTCGAACTCTTCGCTGGCGATCGTCCGAGAAGCGAGCAGTCCACGGGCTCGTTCGAACTGGTGCCGCGCCAGTTCTAGCGCCTCGCGCGATTCGGCCACTCGCCGTTCGGACTGTTTCCAAGCCGCTTCGGCGGACTGCGCGCGGGCTTCCGCTTGAGCCAAGGCGCGGGCGTCGAGCAGCTCGGGCGACTTTGGAAGCAGCGTGGCGAGCCGCGTGCGGCCCGCTGTCAAAGCGTCGCCGGCGCGAACGGGAACGCGCAGCAATTCGCCTTCCAGCGGCGCGGAAACCACGTACCGATCCCGCACGCGGGTGCGGCCGTCCTCGTCGATGGTCACCCGGAGCCGGCCACGGCGCATCGTCGCCACCTCCACCTCCACCGCCCGTGGCCACAAAAACAGCAGCGTCGCAGCCAGTCCAGGGACGAGCCAGAGCAGCCAAGTAAATCGCTTCTTCCAGGCGGTGTTCATAAGTCGCTTGGGCTGTGAGGGGGTTCCAATCGGCACACCGGATTGTCCTGCGTTCGCCCTGTTGGTCAATCGCCAAACAGGCATCGATTTCGGGCCATTCGCGGCGACATTCTTCAATCCCGGGCTTTCAGGACCGCGATCAGATCGAGCCGATCGAGCAGTTGCCGGACAACCGAACCCGCGAAAATCGCCGCTCCGATCGTGACGGCGGTCGCCATCGCGAACGTTCCTCCTTTCACGACCAACGGAAAACGATGCACCTCGGTGGCGAGCGACCAGGCGAGCAGCGCGGCGAAGCCGTACCCGAGCAGGCAGCCGAGCGGTATCGAGGCGGCGATCAGCACCGCCAGCTCGCCCAGCAGCATGAGCGCCGTTTCGCCACGGGTGAAACCGAGCACCCGGAGGGTAGCCAGTTCGCGACTGCGTTCCGACAACATGACTCGAGCCGCGTTGTAGACGACGCCGATCGCCACCACGCAAGCGAAAAACAGGTTGTAGGCCCGCATGCGCAGCACGTTTTCGGCGAGCGTTCGGCGGTAGCTTTCGAGCATCGCGCGGCGGATACCGACCGACGCGATCCGCGGCAGAGCTTTCAGTTTCGCGTAAAGCTGGTCGGTGCGCGATTCGTCGACGCGCAGGAACGCGCCGGACGCCGTCTCCTGTTCCCGCAACAGGCGCCGGAGAGCGTCAAGATCCATGTAGGCGTTGAGGTCGAGGAAATCGCGCACAACTCCGGCGACCGAGACGGTTCGGACCGGACGAGCTCCATCGAGCACTTCGATCGTGATGCGGTCGCCTTCGCGGCAACCGAGCGCTTCGGCGAGCGCCGCGCTCAGGACGACGCCCGCCGAGGGAA
>JBIKVL010000231.1:0-6466 GCA_044356875.1 Pirellulaceae bacterium
CCGGTCGCGGCGAAATCGGCGGATTGGACGTAGGTGTGGGCCAGCCTTCCGTCGAGCTCCGCCGCCGCGTGGGCGAGAATCGTGCCGCGAAGTTTCAATCGCGCCAGCGTGTCTTGCTCGTAGAGTTCCCGATAGATCGTGGCCGGCTGCGCCCCGGCGTCAATCAAGTCGGCCGCTTTGCGAAATGTCGCTGACCCGGCCGAACCAAAACGGAACCAACCGGTGTCCGTCGCGATCGCCGCGAACAGCGGCCGAGCGATACTGGCGGTGAGCGGAACGCCCAGGTGCCGCGCGGCGTCGACCACCAGCCGACCGGTCGCCTCGGCGGTCGTGTCCTTGAACAGTTCGGCGCCCAGTTCGTCCTGGCCGACATGGTGATCGAGCACCATGCGGCGGGCGGAAAGGCCGCGAATGACGTCGGCCATCGGTCCCAACTGCACCCAGGCGCTGGTGTCGAGAATCATCACCATTTCAATGTCGGCCAAGTCGGCCGCTTCCACGCCCGCGCCGATCGTCTCGATGCGTCGAGCCGGATCGATGAACGCGATGTTCGGCGGAGTCGCATGGCCATTGACGATCCGAACCTTCTTTCCCAGTGCCTCGAGCACTCCGGCCATGCCCAGTTCGCTTCCCAAAGCGTCGCAATCGGGACGGATGTGGCTGACTAACAGAAACCGCTGAGGCGCCGCGATCGTGGCGGCGAAGGCCGACCAGTCCACCATGGGAAGTCCCGTTACTTTCTGAGAAAACGTCCGAACCGGCTGCCGATGAAATTTTCGCAAGCCGAGATTCCAAGATACCTACTCGATTTCCCTTTGCCTATTTGAACCACGCTAACGCACGCGGCGAAACGTGCTGTAGTGATCCGGAGTGTAGTAGGCCTCGCGGCTGGCGCCGGTTACAACGCGTTGAGGGCCTGGGCCGGCCAGTCCAGGGGTGCGATGCACCCACTCGCGGTAGTATCCCGCGTTCTTCTTCGGCAATAATTGCTCGCGGTTCTGAAAGACCGATCCGTCGTTGGGGAAGCCCAGTTTCGTGCCCGCATCGATCCGCTTGAGCGTCTCCCGGAGATCGATCTCGCCGCGATAAACCACCTTGCCCGCCAAATCGCGAATCACCACGTTCGGCACGATGGGGGAATAACGCCCGTCTTTCGCGCGGTCCCCCACCAAGCCAAACGTCGATGTTGGCGACGACGATTGGGAGGTAGAGAGGGCCGTGGACCGCGGCTCCCCCTTCGTTGACGACTCGCCCGCTGGGGCTGACTCGCTCGCTGATGCCGATTCGCCCGCTGGCGCTGATTCGCCCACATCAGGCGGCGCGGCGACGACGGGGTCCGCGTTCGCAGGGACGTCCGCTTTGGTCTCTGGACCGTCACTGGCGGCTGCGGGAGCGGCCTGATTGGCGTTCGGCTCGCCGCCTGTTGCGCCCGCACCGTCGAACGCCCGATCACCGCTCGATGGCCTGTCACCGATCGATGGCCCGCTACCCCCGGACGACGGCGCGTCGCCGGGAGCCTTCGCCCCGCTGGCGGTTCCGGCCGCGGTCGACTGGCGATCGGCCGACTGGCGTTCGGCCGACTGGCGATCGGCCGACGGGCGATCGGCCGACGGGCGCGACTTCTTACCCGCTTGTGCGGCGACGTCCGTCCGCTTGGGGACGACGGGTGGATTTTTCCAGGGCGCGTCAGCGGGACCTTGGAACCAGTAGAGCGCGGTCACCAAGCCGATCGCGAGTCCGACCGTGAGCCATGAAGGTTTGCGTCGCCGGTAAACGTGTCTGGGATACACGTCGTCATCCCGGATCATGGAAAGTTCCTCCCCACGCGGCCGTCGGCCGCAGTCTCCTCAGCCGCAGTCTCCTCAGCCGCAGTCTCATTGGCCGCAGTCTCATTGGCCACAGTTTCATTGGCCGCAGTCTCATTGGCCACAGTTTCTATCGACCGACTGTCGTTAGCGGATTTTGAGATCCGGTAAGCGATCGAATATGCCTGCGTCGAGCGGCATTTTATCGGGAAGCGCGTGGGTGTCGGCGAGACTTTTTTGCAGTTTGGCCTCCAGTTCGGCGATAACGGGCCGGAATTCCGGTTGCCGAGCCAGATTCTTCGTCTCTTCCGGGTCGGCTGCCAAGTCGTATAGTTCCGGTTCGTGCCGGTCGGGGCCGCCGTCGCCGTGCGGGTAGCGGATGAGCTTCCACCGGTCGGTGCGAACGCCGCGCACGTTCGGCGTGTAGGGGAATTGCGGCTCGTAGTTGTATTCGTAGTGCCACGCGTCGCGCCAGTCCCGAGACGTGGCGGGATTCGCGAGCAGCGGTTTCCAAGACCGCCCATGAATCCGCTCGAGCGGCGGCAAGCCGGCGAAATCGAGGATCGTCGGCGCGATGTCGACGTGCAGCACCATCTGGTCGACGCGACGTGGCGGGCCGGTCGAACCGCTCGGGGGCCGGACCACCAACGGCACGCGGATACTCGCTTCGTGCATCGTGCGTTTGTCCACCATGCCGTGTTCGCCGTTGAGCAGTCCGTTGTCGCCGAGGAACACGACCAGCGTGTTGTCGAAAACGGAGAGTTGTTCCAGCGTTTGGCGGATCCGGCCGACGCTGTCGTCCACCGACTGGATCGTGCCCCAATAGGCCCGGGTCATGGCGGCGAAGTCGGCGACCGCTTCGGGGCGCCGATCGGGGAATTTTTTGCGGAAGTCGAACAGCGGGCCGTAGATGCCATGCCAGGTGTCGAGCCGTTTGCGGAACCAAGCCGGCTTGTCGTCCAGTTGAAACGCGGACGGCGGGTATTCGATCTTCACGTGGTCGAACGTGTGGGCGTATTTTGGCTCGGCGACATAAAAGCTATGCGGCGCCTTATGGCCAAGCATCAAAAGGAACGGCGGCCCGTCCGCGCGGACATTGCCGCGCAGCCAATCGACCGCCATATCGGTGACGACGTGCGTATAGTAGCCCGGCACGACGCGGCGCTGCCCATCGACATTGAATTCGGTGTCGTAGTATTTGCCTTGGCCTTTATGCGACACGAAATAATCGAACCCCGGCCGCTTGCCGTCGTTCTCTTCCCCCATGTGCCATTTGCCGAGATACGCGGTGCGATAGCCGGCCATTTGGAGGCGCCGCGGAAAGCTCGGCAACGCCTCGGGAAACTCGGTGAAATTGTTCGTCACGCCATGCGAGTGGGCATAGAGGCCGCTGAGGATCGACGCGCGGCTGGGAGAACAGAGCGAGGTGGTGCAGAAGGCGCGGGAGAATTGAAATCCCTCGGCCGCCAATCGATCGATATGCGGCGTCTTCAAATGGGGATGGCCCGCGCAGCCCAGCGCGTCCGCGCGCTGGTCGTCCGTCAACACGATCACCACATTGGGCCGCCGCGGCGTGGCCTTCGAGGACTCCTGTGGCGGTTCGCCAGCGTGAACTCCCTTGCCCGCCACCCCTATGACCGCCATTCCTAAGACCGCCGTCGCGACCACTGCGGCGTTCGATGCGGCTTTCGATACGGGCTTCACCACGGCCAT
Source organism: Pirellulaceae bacterium (assembly GCA_044356875.1). GTDB lineage: Bacteria > Planctomycetota > Planctomycetia > Pirellulales > Pirellulaceae > CAIXSC01. The sequence continues at coordinate 3,519 of JBIKVL010000231.1, forward strand.
GAACGCCAACGTGACGGTCCAAGACAACGGATGGAAGCCAGGCAGGCCAGGGATGGAGCGGCGGAATCGGGTGCTCATAGTGATTGTCTTTCAGATTTCACGGGCGTGGCAGATTTCACAGGCGGGCAGATCTCACAGGCGGGCAGATCTCACAGGCGGGCAGATTTCACGGGCGGGGCAGGCTTGAGGAATTCGGAAATGACGGCCAGGGAACGGTCAAGCGCCGCCCGCTCGGGAGCCTCCAGAGCGACGCTCCCGTAACGCACCCGGTAAAACCGCTCGACGATCTCGGTTGCCGCCGCGGCGAATTGTTCCCGCGAAGGCCGCGTGGCGAGCACTTCGCTGTCGCCACTCGCTGCGGCGGGCGCGGACTGGGAATCGGCGGAAGTCGTCCCCAGAGCCGGTGACGTCTCGCTCCGTGACGTCTCGCTCCGTGACGTCTCGCTCCAGGGGAAGGACGCGGACACAAGCATTTGATCGAGCCATTCGCGGGGCGTATCGCTGGCGGCCCGCGGCCAACCCGCGGCGGCGAACAGTTGTTCGAAACGCTCGAAGAAGTCCAATTTGGAGCGGCGGGCGCGGCGGCGCCGGTTCGAGCGGCCGACGGCGTCCAGCCGTTTTTTCCAATGCGCGAACCGGGGCAGCCAGCGGTGACGGGTCACGCGGAGCGCGACGCCGCCCGCGACCACCACTGCCACGGCGAAGAGAACTCGAAGACGAGTGCCCCACAGTCGATCGTCGATCAGTTCCCGCAAAAGGTCCGGGAGCCGCCGGAGGTTTTCGAGAAGGCGGGTCAGCGGCGAGAGCCATTCCCTGATGGGATCCACGAAGGGATTGCCGCTGGAACGCGACCGGTCAGGGGCCAATCCCGCCACATAGTCGCTCCAGAGAAACTCCACGTAGTCGATCGCCTGCGACCACTGCGACGCCCCGGCATCCGGCGCGCTCGAGGCATTCGGGGTGGGGTCAAGCCTCCACCAGCCGCCACGCGCATCGCCTTGCCAGCGGGCCAGATTCAATTCGGCCACTTCGTCGGGCGTCAGGTGTACCTCCACCCAAGCATGCGCGTCCCGCTGGCGGAACTGCCAGTAGTTCCCCACCGAGTTGTACTCGCCACCCTTGTAACCGTTCACGATACGCGCCGGGATCCGCTGGCTGCGCAACATCAGCGTCAACGCCGTGGCGAAATACTGGCAATGGCCCGTCCGGTGTTCGGCGATAAACGCCTCGATCGGATCCTGATTGGGCGATCGGCGGAAACGTTGGTCGAGCGAATAGCGGTAGCGGTTCGATTGCAGGAAGTGCGATTCCAGCACCCGCACCTTGCGGATCGTGTCTCCGTCCAACGCCTCGGCTTCGCGCAAGACCTCCTCGGCGGTCGCGGCGATCCGGGGGAACCGGCGGCGATCGAAAGCTTGGCAATCCCGCACTTCCTGAAAGTACGAACCCTGCTCGACGCGATCCCGAAAGTTCGGATCGGGCAGCAGTGGGCTCTGACGACCGCTGAAGAATCCCGTGGTTCCAAGACGGTATTGCCACCGCGTGCGGACCATCGGCAGCGGCGCGGACAACCGCGTGACTTCCGAGGTGCGGAAGTCGATGTTGATCTCGATAGGCGTGTCGGCGATGCGAAGGACAGGCCCAATCGCGAACAGCGTCGAGGTGGCCGTCGGTTCAAGCCAGACTTCCTGTTCCACAAGATTGACCAGCGATACGGCCGACGGCAGGGGACTCGGGGTAGCGTTGAACGAAACGCCCCACTTTCCCGGCAACTCCACCGCGTACTTCTGGAACGACGGGCCGCGGAGATACAGTTCGCTCGCCACTTGATACGGATTGCCCGTCGCGGCGTCGGTCAACGTCACTCGCATGGCCAAGGCGTCGCTCTCGAGCACTCGTCCCATTTCGTCCAGCGACATTTCGCGGGAAAAGCCGGTCAGCTTGCGTTTGCCCGGAAAAACGCCGTTTTGCTGGCCCTGCAGTCGCGGCACCGAGTTGTTCACGAGCAACGCGAAGACGGCGGCCGCGACCGCCGACAGGATCGCCGGCCGCCAGACACCCGCTCGCAAAGCCTCCGCGGCGGACTCCGCCGGCCGCTGGGACCAACGCTGCGTTTCACCGCCAATCGCCATGAAACACAATACGGCGGCCACCAGCCCCATATAAATGAAAATCACGATCCCAAACATCCAATGCAGGTTCATCGCCGTCGCGATGACAACCTCCAAAATGCTAAGCATCAACAAGAACCAATACAAACGGCGGTTCTTCTCGTGCAGCAGCAGCACCAATTGCAGGATCAATAACAGGTTGATGACGGGAATGAAGTATTGCGACGAGTTGGCTTGCGCGAATTCGATCACGAAATAGACGAAGCCGCACAGCGCCGCCCAGTTCGCGACCGGCCGCGTGAAAAAACGCATCCACCCCAGATACTCGTTGAACAGGAAACTCAGCGGGATCACCCCGAGCATCGCCAGCGGCCAGGGCGAGTCATGGTCGCCCATCGCCAACATAAACGTGCTCAAGAGGAGCAACGCGTGGAGCGTGATCTGGAGGCGGCGTTCGAGCGTCATTTCAAGGCTCTCCCGCCAACGCGAACCAACTCCGGGCTTCCAACGCGGAGAAGTCGATCCACAGCGGGCTCGCCCCTCGCGAAATCCCGGCCGCTGCCAGCCGCGCCAGCGCCTCGGGGTTCGCGGGACGCGTGCTCGCCACCGCCCACCGCCCAGCGGACGCCCCGGCCCCGTGGAGGAGACGTTTGCCGCTCCGAGCCGACTCTGCGCCACGCGTCGCCTCGGCCAGGTCGGGAGCAACGGTCGGTTCCGCCACCGCGAGCGCGTCGAGCAGTTCGTCGCGATCGGTGGCGCGCAGGGGTTCGAGCCAAATCCGCGACTCGGCGGCCGCCAAGGCGAACCGCAGCACGCGGTCGCCACGACGGCCAAAAT
>JBIKVL010000232.1:0-6462 GCA_044356875.1 Pirellulaceae bacterium
CGGCGGCGGGCGCGTCGGGGGCGAGCCGCAGCACGCCGCTGTCGACGGCTTCGATTTCCTGGACCGCCTTTTCGCCTTCCAGTTCAAACAGGGGTTCGCCGGCACGGATGAATTCGCCATCGCGGCGTTTCCAGCCGGCGAACGTGCCTTCTTCCATCGACCAGCCGAGCCTGGGGATCGTGACTTTATGCGCCATGATGGGGCCTTTCCAAAATGAGGCGGATCACTCCGCCAACAGATCCCGCACTGCCTGTTCGATCATGGCGGCGTTGGGGACAACGGCGGCCTCCAGAGGCGGACTGTAGGGCGTCGGAGCGAACGCTCCGTGCAGTCGCCGGATCGGCGCGTCAAGCTCATCGAAGCCCGCGTCGGCGACCCGCGCGACCACTTCGGCGGCGAAACCGCAGGGCGCGAACGCTTCGTCGACCACCAGCAACCGGCCCGTCTTGGCGACGCTGCGGACGATCGTGTCGGTGTCGAGCGGCGACACGGTGCGCGGATCGATCACTTCGATTTCGATTCCTTCCGCCGCGAGCTTTCCAGCCACCTCGACCGCCAAAGGGACCATACGCGCTAGCGCGACGATGGTCGCGTCGCGGCCCTCGCGAGCCACTCGGGCGATGCCGAACGGAATCTCGTAGTCCTCCTCCGGCACCTCGCATTTGGTGCTCAGCAGTTCGCGGTGTTCCAGGAACAGCACCGGATCGAAGCACCGCAGGGCGTGGGCCAGCAACCCTTTGGCGTCGCGGGCGTTCGATGGCACGACCACCCGTAGGCCCGGAATGTTCGCGTACATCGCGTAGTAGCTGCCCGAGTGGTGCGTGGCGGCCGAGTGACCGATGCCGATGCAACCGCGGAGCAACACCGGCATCCGCAGCCGGCCACTCGACATGTACTGCATCTTGGCGATCTGATTGACAATCTCGCCGACCGAATCGAGCACGAAATCGGCAAACATGAAATCGACGACAGGCCGAGTGCCCGTCATTGCGGCTCCGCCGGCCAGTCCAACGAATCCGCGTTCGCAAATCGGCGTGTCCCGTAGCCGCTCGGGACCGTACAGATCGAACAGGCCGACCGTGGTCATGAAGTTGCCGCCGCGTTTTCCGATACCTTCGCCCAGAACGAAGATCGTCGCGTCGCGAGCCATGGCGGAAGACAGCGCCTCGTGGGCCGCTTTCGTCCAGGTGAGTTCCCGCGGCGCGGCGGTCTTGGCGCCTGGGGCGTCGGCTCCGGTCGTGACGCTGGTCGCGCTGACGGTCGCGCCGGCGATCGTGCCGGCCGCCGCCGAGCCAACAGCGGCAAGCGGGGCCGTTGGAGGGTGGGCGGCAGCAGGGGAAGCCGTCGAGGACGGAACAGAGCGGGAGTCGGCGGCGTAGACATGGTTCGTCGCGGTGGCGGCGTCGGGCCATGGGCTGTTCTCGGCGAACTGCCGCGCTTCGACCACGTCGGCCGCGATGCGGGCGTCGATTTCATCCAGTTGAGCGGCTGTGGCTTGGCCGTTGGCGATCAGATGGGCCCGCAACCGCTGAATCGGACAGCGGCTCTTCCATTGTTCCACTTCCTCGCGGGTGCGGTAGGTGAAGTCGCCCATGCCTTCCGCGTGTGCGCGGGTACGGTAGGTCTGGCATTCGACGAGCGTTGGTCCGCCGCCGCTGCGGGCCCGCGCGACCGCTTCGCCGAACATGCGGGTGAGCAACACGGCGTCGTTGCCGTCGACCTCCAATCCGACCATGCCGTAATTCGCGCCGCGGGCGGCGATGCTGCGGCCGCCTCCCGAGTAGGCGTAGGGCACTTCGGTGGCGAACTGATTGTTTTCACAGACGAAGATCACCGGCAGCCCCCAAATGCCGGCGAGGTTCAGTCCTTCGTGGAAAGCGCCGTTGTTGGCGGCTCCATCGCCGAAGAAGGCGACCGCGACGCGATCGGTTCGCAGCAGCTTGAACGAATAGCCCGCGCCGGCCGCTTGCAGGATGCACGGCCCCACGATGCCGCTCGTGCCCATCACGCCGATTTCCGGCTGGAACAGGTGCATGCTGCCGCCGCGTCCATACGAGCAGCCGGTCGCGCGTCCGAACAGTTCGGCCATCAGCTGTCGCGGTTCCATCCCTTTCGCCAAGGCATGGCCATGGCCGCGATGCGTGCTGAACACGACATCGTCAAAACGCAAATGGGCGGCGATCGAGGCGGCGATCGCCTCCTGGCCGACGTAGGTGTGGCATGCTCCGTGGATCAACCCGCGTTGGTGGCACCGCGCCAGTTCCTCTTCGGTCTGTCGAATCCGCGTCATCGCGCGGTACACGTCCAACAACATGGCCCCCTACTTTCTTCGCTGTACGCTCCACCCCAACCAACTGAAATCCGAAACCCAAATCCCAAATCCGAATCTCGAAACCCGAACCCTGCAACCTGCAACCTGAAACCTGAAACCCTGGAACCCGCAACCTGAAACCTCATCCTCCCCTTCATCCCCTTTCGTCGCGGGCCAACTGCCGCGTGGCGTCGGCCAGCGAATCGGATTGGCGGGAAGCGACGAGCGCCGCCGCCAGCAAGCCGCGCAGCGTGTCCTCGGTTTCCGGACAGACGCGGCAATCCCCCGGCAGCGATTGGCGGATGAGCCGCCGGAGGATGGCAAGATTTTGCGCCAAGCCGCCGGAGAAAACGAGTCGACTCCAGCGATGCGACGGGGAAATACGGTCGGCGAGTAGAGCGTAATTGCGGGCCATGGCGCGAAAAGCGGCCAGAAACAGCGGGCCGACCGCCAGGTTGTCGGTCGTGATGCCGGTGATCGAACCGCGATTGCCGAGCGGTCCGTCAAAGAACGCCAGGTCGACCTGCAGCCCGGGCTGTTCCTCCGTTCGAGGTCCTGCGAGCGTCTCGGCGTGTTCAGCGGCGGATGCCAAGTACGGCCAGGGGTCGGCGAGCGGAAGGTCCTGGGAACGGGCCAATTCGCTGAGCAGATCGACGAGGACGTTCAGCGATCGGCCAGCGGGGATGTGCGTGACCGTGTTGAGGAATCGGTGGTCGAGATAGGGGCGGGTTTGATAGTCGCCGTCCACCAGTGCCTCGGTCAATTGGCTGATTTGCGAGCCCGTGCTGATGTTGATCGAAAGCTCGCCCGGTTCGAGCAGGATGCCGGCTAGAGCGCAGGCGTGGTCGCCGAGCGCTGGGAAGCACGGCAGTACCCGGCCATCGACGTGCCACTGGCCGACGGGCGTCGCCAGCTCGACCATCGTGGGCCATGCCAAGCGGTCAAGTCCCAGTTGTTCGATCGAGGGAAAATCCCACTGGCGGGTCGCCACCGCGACCGCGCCGCAGGCGGCCGTGGGATGCGCGAGCGGTCGGGCGCGACAGAGTCTGGCCAGGACGAAATCGCCGATCGAAAGCGGAGCGAGGCCGGCGGCTGGCGGCTCGCCGCGGGTTTTCAGCCAGTCGAGCAGGCTGAGCATATAGCCCGGTTTGACGTCGCGGCCGAGGGCGGCCAGTCGCGTATCGCCGAGTCGTTGCCGCAGGCGGGCGAAGGTCTGGCCCTCTCCCACCGTCCGTTGATCGCGCCACGAAAGGTAATGCGACTGTGGCTCGCCGGCGGCGTCGGCGAGCACGAGTCCGCCCATCTGCGTGCTGGCGACCACGCCCGCGCACCGTGGGCTTGCGGCGAGCAACTGCCGCAGCAACCGTTCGGCGGCGTCGGCAACGGCGTCGGCGGGAACCTCGAAATGGCCGGCGGGCAGGCCGAGCACGGGATCGGGAAACGGGGTGCGCGTGACCGATCGGATACGGCGGGTATCCAGATCGAGCACGGCGCCTTTGAGGAACGACGAACCGATGTCGAGGGCGAGAAATTCCATGGCGAGCGGACTCCGGGCGGGCGGCGGCGGGCCGCGAGGCGGCTGGGGTTGTTATAATCGCCAGTCCGCCGCCTCCAAGCGTCGGCGCGGCGCGGTCTGGCATTTCCTTACCTCTGGAACGATTGACGATACGGCGATGGGCACAAACCCGAACTCACCCCGCACCATGTTTCGCAAGATCTGGGACGAACATGCGGTGCATACCGAACCGGGCCAGCAGACGATCCTCTATATCGACCTGCAGTTGGTGCATGAAGTGACGAGTCCGCAGGCGTTCGAGGGCCTGCGGTTGGCGGGTCGCAAAGTGCGGCGGCCGGAACGCACGATCGCCACGCCCGACCACAATATCCCAACGACCGACCGGGCGTTGCCGATCGCCGATCCGATCTCCCGCCAACAAGTGGAAACGCTGCGGCAAAACTGCCGCGAATTCGGGATCCGCTTGTACGATTTGAACGACGCCAAGCAAGGCATCGTCCATATCATCGGGCCGGAAATGGGCTACACCCAGCCAGGCATGACGATCGTCTGCGGCGACAGCCACACGGCGACCCACGGCGCGTTCGGCGCCCTGGCGTTTGGGATCGGGACGAGCGAAGTCGAACATGTGTTGGCCACGCAAACGCTGCTGCAATACGAGCCGAAAACGTTCGAGCTGCGGGTCGAGGGCCGGCTGGCGGAAGGGGTCACGGCGAAGGATTTGATCCTGTACCTGATCGGAAAGATCAGCACCCAGGGCGGCGCCGGCTACGTGCTCGAATACACCGGTTCGGCGGTGCGGGCGTTGAGCATGGAAGAGCGGATGACCGTCTGCAACATGTCGATCGAGGCCGGGGCACGGGCCGGGATGATCGCGCCGGACGCCACCACGTTCGACTACCTACGCGGCCGCGAGTTCGCTCCCAGGGACTTCGATCGCGCGGTGGCGAAATGGGAGCGATTGCCGTCGGACATGGGCGCGCAGTACGACCGCGTGGAAATCTACCAAGGCGCCGACATCGCGCCGCAGGTCACTTGGGGCACGACTCCGGCCCAGGTGCTGCCGATCACCGAACGCGTGCCCGACCCGGCCCAATACAGCGACGCGACCGATCAAAACACGGCCGCCCGCGCGCTCGAATATATGGGCTTGAAAGCCGGCACTCCCTTAGTCGACGTCGCGATCGACCGCGTCTTCATCGGCAGTTGCACGAACGCCCGCATCGAGGACCTCCGCAGCGCGGCACGCGTTGTGCGCGGCCATCGCGTGTCGGGCAAGGTTTCCGCCATGGTTGTTCCCGGCAGCAGCCAAGTGAAGGTGCAGGCGGAGGCGGAAGGACTGGACAAGGTTTTCCGCGAGGCCGGCTTCGAATGGCGCGAGGCCGGTTGCAGCATGTGCCTGGCGATGAACCCCGATAAGCTCGCGCCCGGCGAACGCTGTGCCTCGACGAGCAACCGGAATTTCGAAGGGCGGCAAGGGAAGGGCGGCCGCACGCACCTCGTCTCGCCCGCCATGGCCGCCGCCGCCGCCGTCGCCGGCCACTTTGTCGACATCCGCCAATGGAGTTTCAGATAGCTCGAAAAGGCCCGCGCGGCTGTTCGACAGTTTTTCAACAACCTGCCGCGAACGTGCCGCGTTCGCGTCGATGGATGGCGAACTGTCCGCGGGATCGCCCGCTTCACACGTTGCCGCCAAACTTCCCGTTCATAACTATCCGCTTCTTATCGGAAGACCTTCCATGCAGCCTTTCACCGTGCAAACCGGCCTTGTCGCGACGATGGATCGCGCCGATGTCGACACCGACCAGATCATCCCCAAGCAGTTCCTCAAGCGGATCGAGCGAACGGGCTACGGCGACTTCCTCTTCTTCGACTGGCGGTATTTGGCCGATGGCGCGCCGGATCCGGCCTTCGAACTGAACCGCCCCGAGTTCCACGGCGCGTCGATCTTGGTCGCGCGGCGGAATTTCGGCTGCGGTTCGAGCCGCGAACATGCCGTCTGGGCAATCGAAAACTACGGATTCCGAGTCGTCATCGCGCCCAGCTTCGCGGACATCTTCTTCAACAACTGCTTCAAGAACGGCGTGCTGCCCATCAAGCTGTCGGAAACCGACGTGCAGACGATTTTCACGCGCACGGCCGCCAACCGCGGCTACCAACTGCGGGTCGACTTGCAGACGCGGCGGATCACCGACAACCAAGGACTCGATCTGCCGTTCGACGTCGATCCGTTCCGTCGCGAATGCCTCTTGAATGGCTGGGACGACATCGCGTTGACGCTCCGCCACGCGGACAAGATTTCCGAGTTCGAAGCGTGTCGCGCCGCCGCCTCGGCCAGCTAGCACCAGGCCAGTTCGCGCTGGGCCAGTTCGCACTCTCCCAGTTCACACTGGCATAGTTCGCGCCGAGTCAGTTCGCACTGGGCCGGTTCGTGCTAGGTCAGTTCGCACTGGGGCAGTTCGCGCTGAGTCCTCGTCCGCGCGCGACGGAAGGGGGTTTGCGCCGCTCGCCATTGGCTTGCCGTGTCGATCTGTGCTACCGATCCTTAAGGGCAATACCGTTCAATGTTCCGTAAACAATTTCGGGATAGAAGGTTGCGTCGCGGTTTCGCGGGGCGGTTGGAACCCAATTGTCA
>JBIKVL010000233.1:0-6461 GCA_044356875.1 Pirellulaceae bacterium
CTCGGACAGCTCGGACAGCTCCAACCGTCCGTGTGGCGTCCGCGGGCTTTGACGGATTTCATCACCAAGCATCCCGAGCTCACGTGGCGGCTCGCCGATCTGCCCGCGTTGCCCACCGGCCGGCCTCGACTGCGCGACGTGATCGAAAAACTGCCTGACGATGATCCCGCGTGGTGGGTGGAAAAGCGGGTCGAGTACTTCATGAGTCAATTGAGCCCGCGGCATGCGGCCGAGGCGGCGCTGATGATCGCCGGTCATCGCGTATCGTACGGCACCGCGTTTCGGCGCGTTCGCCATGGGAAGTCGATGGCCGAATTGCGAACGGACGGCATCGCGGGCTGCTTGCGAACGCCTCGGGGCGGCAGCGGGAGACAGATTCTGTTCAAGGCGGGCCAGGGCCGCCGACAAGTGCGGCTATTGACCGCCCGCGAATGCGCTCGCTTGCAGGGCGTTCCCGACAGTTATGAAATCAAGGTGCCGTTGAACCAAGCGTTGTTCGGGTTCGGCGACGCCGTGTGCGTGCCCGCCGTCGAGTGGCTCGCCCGCCACTACCTGCTGCCGGTCGCCCGAGCGGCACTCGCGCCGCTCGACCGCGAATCTCCCACGCGATAGGCTTGAGCTCCATTCATTCACTCTTTCGCAAGGAACATCGACCGATGACCCCACAGGGATCGTTTTCACAAAACGCAGCTCGGCGTTCGCCAACCAGATGGACTCGCGTTTCCACCCTCGGCCGCAGGCTGGCCAGACGCGTGGCTGGGCTGGCTGCGCGGGCAGCGACCGGAGTCGCGGTCGCCGGCTTCACGGTCGCCGGCTTCACGGTCGCCGGCTTCTCGGTCGCTGGCTTCACGGTCGCTGGCTTCACGGTGGCGCCGTCGGTGGCCCAGGCCGCTTCGCCGGTTGTCGATTGGCCGTCGTGGCGTGGCCCGGAGGCGCTTGGCAGTATCGACCGTGGCGCTTACCCCGTGAAATTCAGTTCGGAGAGCCACGCTTGGCGGACGGCGTTGCCGGGCAAAGGGTGTTCGACGCCGATCGTGTACCGCGAGTCGATTTATTTGACGGCGCCGGTCGGTGGGCAGGACGCCGTGTTGAGTTTCGATGGGGCCGGCCGCGAGCGGTGGCGAGTGGTCTTTGGCAAGGAGGATGCCGGCAAGCACCGCAACGGATCCGGCAGCAACGCCTCGCCAGTCACGGACGGGCAAGCGGTGTTCGTCTATTTCAAGAGCGGCACGTTGGCGGCCGTGGGGCTGGACGGCAAGGAATTGTGGAAGACGAATCTGGTTGAAAAGTACGGCAAGGACACGCTGTTTTGGGACCATGGCACGTCGCCGGTGCTCACCGCCAAGCATGTCATTATGGCCCGTATGCACCAAGGCGAATCCTGGCTCGCCGCGTTCGACAAGGCGGACGGGAAATTGGCCTGGAAGGTGGCGCGGAATTATAAGACGCCCGTGGAATGCGACCATGGTTACTCGACGCCGTTGGTGATTCGCCATCAGGGCCGCGAGGCGCTGTTGGTGTGGGGCGCCGAGCACTTGACGATCCACGACGCGGCGGACGGCCAGATGCTCTGGTCGTGCGGCGGCTTCAATCCGGACGCGAACAAGCTGTGGCCAGCGATCGCGACGCCGGTGATTGTCGATGGCGTGGCGGTGGTGGCCTATGGCCGCAACGACCGCGGCATTCCGCGGCTGCATGGAGTTCGTCTGGAGGGAACGGGCGATGTCACGGCGAGCCACCATCTGTGGAAACGCGATGATGTCGGCACGTTTGTGCCCTCGCCGCTGGTGCATCGCGGTGGAATCCTGCTGGTCGGCGACCAGGGGGAAGTGGAACGAGTCGATCCTCGGACGGGCAAAGCGGTTTGGAAACACCAGTTCCCGAAGAACCGGGCGAAGTTCTACGCTTCGCCGCTGGTGGCGGGCGACCTGCTGTTCGCGCCCCGCGAGGACGGCGTGGTGTTTGTCGCGCGCGTGACGGTCGAGGGGTGCGAAACGTTGGCCGAGAACAACATGGGCGACTCGGTGATCGCCTCGCCTGTACCCTACGGCGACGGACTGCTCATCCGCACTGAAAAGCACCTCGTCCGCGCGAACGCCGCGCCGTGATCGGGACAGACGATTGAACCACGGATGTCACGGATGGTCACGGATAGGATCAGGCGCGCCGGTCGTCTTCAGGACATAGCGATTCGGCTCGGCGATCGTCAGTTCCGCCGCAATCAATTGCGTATCACCGGGGCGTTCCAGAACAGGCAGTGATTCTTCGCGTCGGATGCCATCCGTGTCGCAAAGATCGTTAGCACGTCTGGATCGCGGTCTTGTCGTGCCCCTTTGGGGCGATGGAACTTGGTGGGGCCTTGCTACCCAGGGCGACGCGTCGCGGCTCCGCCGCGACGCTCTGCCCTGGGCTATTTTGTAATTGTCCCTTCGGGGCGTTAGGACGGTCGGACCACGCCCCAAAGAACCGCCCCATCCTTAACGGACCGGCCCCTCTCGGAGGGATCATCGAGTTCCGAAGGGGGCTTCCCGGCGCAACGGTGCGGAGCGGGCTTACCGACCCTTCGGGGTTTCGCGGGATTGGCGGTGATGGACATGGATCGCCGCGTCGTCGTGGGTGTGGCCCGCGTCATGTCGGTCGTGTGTTGCCGAACCGGTCGAGGTTTCGCGACCGCGGCTTCCCGGATTGCCGGACGCCATGCCAAGCTGCTCGTCGGCCTTCAGCTCCCGCGCGATGGACTCGGGCGGTTTGATCGGGCCCGTGCCACGACGCGGTTTGAAGAACGTGCCGAGTGGGCCGGCCAGCAACGCGGGGAAGAACACCAGTTCCGCGACGACGCCCATGAAGAGAATCGTCAGCATCAGGTAGCCGAAACGCTGGGTCGGCACGAACGTGCTGAACGCGAAAATGGAAAGCCCCAAGCCGCTGATGATCGCCGCCTGGAAGGTGGGTGTCGCGCAGCGTTTATAGGCTCCCAGAATCGCGTCGAAACGGCTCTTCCCGCTGTCTAGCTCCCAGCGGAACCAAGTCAGGTAATGGATCGTGTCGTCGACGGCGACGCCAAGCGCGATACTGGCCGTCATCATCGAACCAATGTCGACGCTGATTCCGGCCCAGCCCATGGCTCCGAAAATGACGAAAATCGGTAGCACGTTCGGAAGCATCGCGATGATGCCGCACGGGACACTGCGGGAAATGAACATCATCAGCGGCGTGATGGTGACCAGCGACCAAAAGGTGCTTTCGATCAGGCTGTTGAGAAGCGTGCGTTGGGCCTTGTAGACGATCGGCACCACGCCCGTGTAGATCGCGGAGATCGCCAAGTTCTGCTCGGCGGCCGTCTTCGACGTCTCCTGTTTGTACTGGTGATCGCGGAGATCGAAGGTGAGCGGCACGAGGCTCTTGAGCTGCTGCATGTCATACTTTTCATGGTCGCTGACCAGGATGACGCAGTCGTAACCGGCCCATTTGGTTTTCCAGTCCTCCGGGAGCGGCTCGACGGCCGGGTCATGCCAGTCGACCGGGAGTCGCGCGACGGTCAGCAGGTCTTTCAAGGTGCGGGCATAAACCTTCGTTTGCTGAACGGGCAAACGGCCCTTCGTGTCCTGCTCGCGGATCACGACCGGGCCTTTGGCGACGTCGGTCGCCGGCGCCGCGTCGCCGTCTTGGCTCGCTCCCTCCGCCGCGTCGTTATCGCTCGCCTTGGCGGCTTTCTTCTTCGACTTCGCGGAAGTGGCGGCGGCCGGTTTGGCCTTGGCGCCAAGCGGGGCGCCGACGAGCAGGACTTTGGTGCGAGCGAACGCCTTCGCTTCCGGCCGCTCCAGCAACTTGCGGATGAGCGCTTCGCGGTCGCGATGCGCGGTCATCACCGGCTCGACCGCATGCTTCACTTCGGCGACGAACTCGCCGTAGTCGAGGTTCTGCAGGGCGCCGACCCGCATGCTGATCCGCCATAGCTCGCTTTGGTCTTGTTGGTCGAGCCGCAGGTACTCGGAGTTCAGGAAATCATCGCGGTAGCCTTCGAGCCGCCGAGCCGTGGTGGAACGGAGAGCGAACGTGCGGGTGTCGCCCCGAACGCTCGGCAGCACCGGCGCGAAAGTGGCGGCCGAGAACGAGTGCCCCGTCACATCCCAGCCAGGCTCGCCAAACTGCTCCTCGATCACGTTCTCGATCCGCTTGGCAAGCTCCATGCGTTCGAGCATGTTTAACCGCACCGCTTCGTCGGCGGAGAACTTCGCCGAGCCGCCCTCGGCGCTGGTCGGCACCGACAGCATTCGCGGTTGGACCTTAACCACGACTTCCATGGGCACGAGCTTGCCCAGGTTCAATTCCAGCCAATCGTAGTCTTTCAGGATTTTGGCATGGCCGTCGAACATCCGCAGCATGTTGACCGATGGCCGGATGTGCCACATGCCCCAGCCCACAACGGCGATGACCACGACGCAGATCGTCGAAACCGCATAGTGGTGGCGGATGATGCCGCCGCCGAAGAAGTTCCAAAAATTGGTGAGGTACTTTTCGTACCACGGATTCTCGTCCCGCCGCTTCTGTTCGGCGGTCCGCGGCCGCTGCGGCCAGATTTGCAGCGCAGCCGGAAGATAGGTGAAGAGCAACAGCAGCGTCGACAGCACCGCGATGCCCGAGAACAGGCCGAACTTGCGGATCGGCGTCAGATCGCTGGTGAAGAGCGAAAAGAGGCCGATCGCGGTCGTGAGATTGCACATGATGGCGGGCTTCCATCCATGGGAAACGGCCGCCTCCGGCGCGCCGGCCAAACCGTGCTCTTCGACCGCCTCGCGGTAGTAGTTCATCAAGTGAACCGCGCCCGAGATCGCGAGCACGTACACCAGCGACGGCATCGACATCAGGATGGCGTCAAGCGACTGATGAGCCCACCCCACCAAGGCGATGCTGCTTACCGCGCTGATGCCGCCGACAAAGAAAATGATGATGGTCGCGGAAATGGTGCGGAAGCAGAGATACGCGAGCGTCACGCCGAGGATCACGCACAGCGACACCAATCGCATGAGCGTCACGGAGCCCTCTTCGTCGATCGCCACGTTGTCCACCGTGGGACCACCCAGGTGCAACTCTTGCGTCGCCACGCCGCTCAGGGCCGCCACGTCGTACAGTCGCCCCAGCGGCTTGCCCATCAGACCGCGGCCGATGACCCGATGCAGGTCGATCGCCGCTTGGTCCGACAACACGATCATCAAGCAGGTCAGGTCGCTATCCTTGCCGAACAAGCTGCCCTCGATCCGCCGCCGCGCTTCCTTCTCGTTGCCCTCCAACACGCCGCCCGGTCCGGTCAACCCGGCGAGCACCGTCGGACCAGTGGTGACCGAACGAAACAACTGGGCGTCCAGCCGCCGCGGATCCTCGTAATACCAAGCCCCATCCACCGGCCCAAAGCTCGTGACCAGTTTCCCCTCGATCTCGCCGCCCGCGATCGTACGCCACACCTTCGACGCCAACGCGCCCACCGGCGACTTGCCGCCCGACCACTCGTAGAGCATCCCATCGGGCGTGAGGAAGTACCACAAACCGTCTTTGCCTTCGACCCACTTCTCGTCGCGATGGCCCCAATTGCGATAATCGTTCCCCGTGAAGAACAGCCCCAGCTTGTCGCCGATGTACTCGTGGCGACGCTGTAGGGAGATGTTGTGCCCGCCCCGCTTCTCGGGCGCCGCCACAGTTCCGCTCACCACAGTCCCATTGGCGACAGTCTCGCTCACCACAGTCCCATTGGCGACAGTCTCGCTCGCCGCAGTCTCACTGGCGGCAGTCTCACTGGCGGCAGTCTCACTGGCGGCAGTCTCACCAGCGGCTTCGGCATCCAGTTGGGATTGGATGGAAGGCGGAACTTGAGGGGCCAACCACCGCAACATGGCGTTGTAGCTCTCGTCGTCCTCGCGGCACGTGGGCCAACTGGCGACGATGAACCGTTCGCCAATGAAGTGCTTCCAGAACCAAGCCATTTCGCGGGTTTCCACGAAAGTGGACGGAAGCCAATCGCGGACGTCGTTCTTCATCGACTGGACCGACACCCGCGCGCCCCGCAAGGTGAACGGCACAATGAAGAACACGAGCATCAAGATCGGGAGTGCCCACCGACCGAAAAAAGTCTGCTTCATGGCTATCCGATGTCCCGGTTACGACGAGCCGACGCTGACCGTGCCTCAAGCAGTACGCACGGGAAGCGGGAATCGAACGAAAGTTTTAGCGGAGTGGCGCGCGAATCCCAACCCGGCAAGGAAAATCCCCGCCCCTTTGGAAAGCATTTCGGCCACCGCGCCACACCATCGTTAAAGTCCCGAGCCGACTCGCTTTCGAGACTCGCAACGCCTCCCCCATGTCGTCAGCTCCGAAGAATCGCCGGACAAACACCCCAGATTGCCGACTTGCCCACGTCGGGTGGCGTTTTGCGCGGATCACGGGCTCTGTAGCGGCGATCCGCTGAA
>JBIKVL010000234.1:0-6455 GCA_044356875.1 Pirellulaceae bacterium
GATGATTTGTCGCCACCGCCCGCGCGTCGATACTCACGTTGCCGCACCGATAAGGACCGGCCGCATGCACGGCCGCCCGCTGCAACACCAACGGACTGAGCGTGCTGTACGCGCCGCCGTCGAGCAGCAATTCCACTTCCATCGCGACCAAGCGGCCATCCGCGGTGAAGCCCGTGCGATGGCGGATCCATGACGGATGACGCTTGCTCGTGTACCGAATGTCCTCGACCCGTTCATAGACCATCCGGACCGGCCGACCGCTCTTCCACGCCAGCAGCGCCGCATGGCCAGCGAGCAACGAGGGAAAATCCTCCTTGCCGCCAAAACCGCCACCCGCCGCGCACGGAGCCACTCGCACCTGCGATTCGGCGATCCCCAATACCACCGCGACCGCTTCGACCAAGTAATACGGGCACTGCATGGAACCGCGGAGCAACACCCCGTCCGCCATCCGTTCCGCCTGTATCGCCTGCGGTTCGAGATAGAGATGCTCTTGGGCCCCCGTCTCGTATTCGCCCTCGACAACCAGCGCCGCAGACGCCAGCGCCGCCGCCGCGTCTCCCTTCTTGATCTCGATGCGGCGATACACATTGTCCATGCCATAAACCGGCGGCGCGACGGTGCTCGCGGACGCGTCTCCGCGTCCCTTCGCCGCCGTCCAAGCGGCGGCGGTTGACTCCGCCATACGCATGTCGAACAGGCTGGCGAGCGGTTCGATGTCGACCGCGACGGCATCGAGCGCGCGTTGCAGAGTTTCCTCGTCCTCGGCGGCGATCAACGCGATCGGGTCGCCGCAGTAACGCACTCGATCAAACGCCAACATGGGCTGGTCGCGGTAGACGATCGGACAGACATTCTCGCCGGGAATGTCCCGCGCCGTCACCACCGTGACCCGGCTCCAATCGAATGCCGGATCGAATCGCAGCCCGAGCAATCGGCCATGCGGCACAGGGGAACGAACCGTTCCTCCCACCCAGACTCCAGCCCGCGGCAAATCATCGACGAATCGTGTCTCGCCCCGCAGTTTGGCGGCCGCGTCCAGCCGCCGCACCGGCTGGCCGATCACCGTATGGCCTGCATGCCGCTCGCTTGCTGGTCGCTCGCTTGCTGGTCGCTCCATCCCGCCGCCTGTCATCGCGTCCATCTCGACGCTCCTAGAAGATCGACTCTCGGTTACTCGCGGTCCACGATTTGGCGAAGCGTAAAGTAGGCTTCCGCCGGATGGAACGGCGTGCCGTCAGCGACCAGATTCCGCGCACGGAACTCGTAGACGAAGCCGAGTCGCGGCGCATCGAGCCGCACGCGAACCGAGCGTCCATCGGCGGCGGCCACGAGCCCGCGGACCGTTTCGTCCCGTCGTTGCAAATCGGGACCGCCGTAGGCCGATGTCGATTCGCGGCGATACGACACGATGGAAAAGTTCGCGGCGTCTTCGAGGCGGCTCCGTTCCAATGCGTGCGTAAAATCGAGGACGAACCCGTCCCGAACCGCGCGGACCTCCGCGATGCCCGCCGGCAATCGATCGGCAGCGAATCGCAGACGTACCACTTCGCCCAGATTGTTGCCGCCGCCCCAACCGCTGTCGCGAATGCCACCGACCACGAGGTCGCCGTTGGGCGCCACCGCGCAGCAGATCGGTCCCAGCAACCACGGGTCGCTCCGCGGCTGATCGTAGGTCAGCGGATACACGGCTCCTTGGAATGTGTCGCCGATCGGCTGCAAGCTCATCCGAACCAGCCGCCGCGTGTCGTATTCGCACCCTACCAAGTGCCCAGTGAACGGTCCAAAGGGCCGCGAGCCATCGGCTTCAAGAAAGCAGATGCCGTTCACGCTGCGGGTCCAAGGATGTGGAATCTCGATCGCCGGCGGCTCGGTGGGCGGCTGAAAATCCGGTCGGCGTTCCACCGTGTTCAAGAAACCGAACCGCAGCCCGGGCCGCACATGATTGAGCTCGTTGAACGGATTGAAATTGCCCTGATTGTCCGTGGCGAACAGTTGACCGGCGCGATTCCGCGCCAGCCCCATCGGGAAGCGATGGCCGCCCGACACGGCCTCTACCTGAAACCGGCCACCCGGTGGCACTCCGCCCCGAGGCGCCGCCAAGCGCAGCACCGTGCCCCGCCAACGCGCCGCCTCCACCGACCGTTTGTCCTGCTGGCATCCTAAACCGACGAAGTAACCGCCCTGCCCGTCGCTCGGCAAACCGACCGTCCAGTCATGGTAGTCGTCCGTATGCCCCCAACCCGACGCGACCGTCTCGATTCGATCCGCCCGCCGATCGCCGTCCTCGTCCCATAATCGCAACACGGCCGTCTTGGTCGCCACATCGATGACGTGCGCGGCCGTGTTCGCGGAACCCGCCGTCGACGCGGCGCTGGCCTTTAGCGGACGCGCCGCGGCCACGGCCGCCGCCACGCCGTAAGGGGCGGCCAGACCATCGGCGAAGACGGACAAGCGATCTTCCAGCCCGTCGCCGTCGGAATCCCGCGCTTCAAGCAGTTGTCCCTTGAGCGACGCGATCACCAGCGTGCCGTCGGGGCGCCACGCGAGCGCGGTCGGCATGTGGGCGTCATCGAGCGGCAACCGGCTTCCGATGAATCCTGGAGCCACCGATAAGGCTTCGACAGCTGGAGCCGGTAACGCGGGAACGGGCAGCGGCACGAACCGATCGTTCGTGAGCGCGGTTCGATACTCGATCACAAGCACGCCCGCGTTGTCGCCCTCGGGAGCAGGCACGCGGCAGGTTCCGTCCGCGTCCCAGGTCACGCCCGGAGTCGCCACGACGAGCCGCAGCCCGCCATCGTCCCGCTTAAGCTCCCGCCGCGAAACGTCCTGCCGTAGCGTTTTCACGAATGGCTCGCCCGCCAATCGAAATCGCCACGAGCCAGCCCGCTCAAGAGCCGTTGGATTCTCGGATGATTTCGCTTTGGACGGCCGCTGCGCCTCGTCGGTTGACTCGACGTTGGCCGGCAACGGTTGGGCCGGCAACGGTTGGGCCGGCAACGGTTGGGCCGGCAACGGTTGGACAGTCCGCACGGAAATCGTCCGCCGAAAACCGGATTCGCGTTGCCCCTCCGGCGTTTCGCCGAAACCGATCGGTTCGAACGACTGGACGACCAGCACTTCCTGGCCGCTCGCTGGCTCCGTTTGCGCCGGAGCTTGGAAGCGTAGCCGCTGCGCGAACTCGACGCCGCGTTCCGTGAGCCGCCACCATTCGGGCTCGGACGGAAACTGGCCGCGAAGCGGGGGCGTGCGACGCTCGCCAGCAACCTCCCACAGCAGTTCGCTCGCCGCGTCGAGCGTCGCGGCTCCAGGGCCCCAGAGATCGACCCCCGCCGCTTCCCAATGCCAGCTCTTTCCTTTCGTGCGTTGCCGCGCAAGATCCCCGAGCGACCAGCGGGCCAATCGATTCGTTTCAAAATCGAAGACCAGATTGTGACGATGAGGCAAGCCGATCAGCAGCGGCTTGATCCAGGTCCGGCCCTCGGCCTGGACCACGTCCGAAACAACGATCGCGCGTTCACGACGGGCGGGATCGCCGGTAAGTCGCAAGATTCGCACCGGATTCGGTTCCGGCGGCCGGAAATCGGGCAGGTGCAAACCGTGCCAGACGGCGGCCAATTGCGCGTCGAGTCGTTCGCCGAGCACGCCGCGGACCGGGATCTGCACGGACGGCATTTCCATGCGCGGCACCATCCGAGCTGGTGCTCGCACCCAACGATCGTACCATTCCGCGCGGATGCGATCGCCGAGCCGCGTCAGGTCGGGGCCGCGGGCATTCAGCGGCGCCGGCGGCGGTTGCACTCCGCCCGCCGGGTGGCAGCTCGTGCAGCCAAATCCGTCGGGCGTGACCAATCGGCCGGCGATCGAACGCAGTTCCAACTCGCCGATGCTCAGTTGTTCGAGCGGCAGAACCCGCGACGCGCGGACTTCCGCTGGCGGAGCCGGTGGCACGCGGTCCGCGTCGATCAACTGGCCCGCCACGGCGGTCGCGTCGGCGGCGGAAAGTGAAAAACGCGGCATCCGCACCGATAGCCATGGTCGACGAGCTGGCCCCAGCCTGCGAATCGCCGCATCCAAGGCCTCGTCACGCAGCTTATCGCCGACTCCGGTCAGCGACGGCGGGACAAGCGCCGGCAGCAGCGGCGCCAACTCCGCGTCCCGCGCGACCACCGCTTGCGCAACGGGCGCGAGGCCAACACCCGTATCGCGAGCGTGGCATTGGAGGCAATTGTTTTCACGCAGACGGTTTCGAGTGGCAGGGCCCGGGTCGCGGACGGCCGCTTGCACGGCACGCACCGCCTCCGACGACAAGTGGTATGCGGGTCGGCGACGCTGGGGATCGAACCCGCCCGTGCAAGCGTTGCCCCACCGCATCGCCACATCGAACGCCGGCGCCGTGCCGACCGAGTCGCCTTCGCCTACCGGCTGTGGCTTGGAACTGTTCGTGACGGCCGGTTGCCCGGTAGGTCCCAGATGGCACGCGGCGCAGCCGAGCGACGTGAACAGCTTGGCCCCGTGTCGCGCGTCGCTCGGCGGCAACGGAGGGGTGGCTGAGCCATCCGTCGCGGCTCCCGCTACTGACTGTGCTTCTTTCGCCCGAGATTCTTTCGCCCGAGATTCCACAAGCGCCGCGGTCAGATCGTCGCGTTCCACGTTCGACAGTTCGAAGACGGGCATGCGTTGCTCGGAACGCAGCGAGTGGGGATCGGCGAGCCAGCGGGGAAAGAACGCCGGTTTCCATTTCTCGCCGACGGCGGAGAGATCGCCGCCCCCAAACAAGTCGGCGGTGCCCAGTCCATCGTGGAGGTGGCAGGCCAAGCAGCCAACGGTGCGGAGGAGCACTCGACCTTGTGCGGCATCCGGAGCTCGCGGCGCGGCAACGGTTGTCCCGGCCTTTCCAGCCTTTCCGGTCTTTTCAGCCTTTTCAGATGTGCTCGCCTTGCTCGCCTTGTCCGATCGGTTCGACGGCTCCGGGGCGGCGGCGGGCGGAACCGGTCGATCCAGCTCGCTTGATGACGACAAAAGGTACGCGGCCAGATCAGCAACCTCGGAATCGCTCAGCGCGAAGTACGGCATTCGGCGAGCCAGCTGAGCGGTGTCCGTCGCGGGCGCCGTGGGCGGTTGTGTCGAAAGATGATGGCGAAGCCAATCGGCATGCATCGATCCGCCCAGCTTTTCCAGACTCGGGGCGGCGATCCATGACCGTGTCGTGGAAGCAGTCGGTGTTCGAGCCTCGGCCGAGACAGGCTCGTCGGGCTTCTTACCGTCCCATCGATGACAGGCGTCGCAGCGGAGCGCCCGCACCAGTTCGTGGCCGCGTTCGATCAGCGTCGTTTCAGCGACCGTTTTCGCGTTCGTCGCGCGCTCATGCTGGAAGTGCCGAGCGGCGATCGGTTCCAAGGGAAACTGATCGCTAGACCAGTAGAGCGCGAACCGAGGAGGGTCGCTGTTGTGGTTGGCTGTGGTCTGGTGGTCGCTGGTCTGGTTGGAGGCTGTGGCGCGTGTCGCCGTTGTTTGGGGAACCGCTGGCGTTTCGTAGTCGATCGCCAGCGGGTAGCGGTGGAAGGCGAGCGGCAAGGGTTCGCTGACCGACCACTGGGGCTGCGTTGACCGCAGCGTCAGGACGACTTTTCCATCGAGTCTTACGATGGCGTGGCCGGCGCCGAAGACGGCCAGTCGATGGACGGTTTCAGTTTGCACTTCCAGCAATCCACGCCACTCGACCTTGATCGGGCCAGGGGTAAGGAGACGCGAGGATGCGTTCGGGTGAGCGTGGAGGCTCGCGGTCGCCCAGGATGGAGTGGCATCGAGTCGCCTCCAAGCATGGCCGGCGCTGTCGCGGTAGTCGGCGAGCAAACCGCCGCTGAATGGGTTTTCGTCGTCGTCGTCGGCCGCTGTGTCGACCGGCGTCCGGCCCATGGCGTTGGGGCTCGAGGCGAGGCACCCGAGGCCGAGCAGTAGCACGGCAGCGAGCGCGTAGCGTAGCAACTTGAATCTGGAACAAACGACCGCCGCCGGCCGTCGCGCGATCGGTGAGCGGTTCGCGACGCGGTTCGAAGCGCTGTGGTTCGAAGCGACGCGTTTCATCAGCGAGTGGCTCGGCGGACGGAGCCCGCTCCGCGAGCCGATCGCGGACCGAACTTCTTCGCGGTTAAGGAATGCGGGGTTGAACGCCGCTTCGGTTTGGCTTCGGCGTTAGCTTTGGCTTTGGCTCCGGTCTTGCCTTTCGCGTTGTCTTTCGTCGCGTTCTTGGCCACGGCTTTCGTGGAGGCCGCCTTGCTCGACTTGGCGACCTTTGACGACTTGGGGGCTTCTGTCGATTTAGCTGACTTCGTCGATGCGGGCGGCCTCGTCGACTGGGCCGCCTTCACCGACTTTGGCGCCTTTGCCGACGTCGGCGCCTTCTTTGACGCGGACACCTTCGCCAACTTTGACGACTTCGCCAGTTTGGG
>JBIKVL010000235.1:0-6452 GCA_044356875.1 Pirellulaceae bacterium
CAACTCCCCGTCGTGCGATCCCAGTGGTGCGCGCAGCGTCCGGGTGAGTTTTGCGTTGGACCACGGAGTGGTCCACGACTTTGCCGAATCCGCCTACGAACCCGCCGCATGGCGTCAAGCCGTTAGGTGTCAATCAACGCTGGGCCATAGTCGCGGACCACTCCGTGGTCCGCTGCCGACGGTCCGCAGCCGGCGTTCCGCAGTCGCAGACGCATGCAGTACCGACCACAACTCCCCGTCCTGCGATCCCAGTGGCACACGCAGCGTCCGGAGGAGATTTGCGTGGGACCACGGAGTGGTCCACGACTTTGAGGCTATGTCGTTGGGGCAGCCGGTCGGGCTGGGGCACGTAGCCGACGGTCGAGGTAGTAACGCGATTCGGCTTGCCGTCGCAGTTCGATCAGTTCCATCCGAGCGGGGCCTTGGACCGATTGAAGGGACCGAACTGTGGTGCGGTCCAATTCAGGCATCGGCCGGTGGTAAACCAACGCCAGCATATGATCGAACGCTTCAGAACGCTGACCGGCTCGCAACAGCGCCAGGATTCGCCAGTAGCGGTACTCGACGGTCCGCGGCGCGTCGAGCATCGCGTTCCGGAACGATTCGGCCGCTGCGGCGTAGTCGCCGCTCCGGTACTGCTCGAACCCGCGTTCGAAGAACCGCACGCCTCGGAACGCGATCGGGTCGACCACTTGAAGATCCGGCCGCTCGACGAAAAACTGCCCTGCGCCGGCTTGCCATGCCAAGTCGCTTCGGACCGTTGGCGACGCGATTTGGCCCGCGATCACGTCGATCAATTCCGGTCGGGTCACGCGGCCGCGAAGCACAACGATCGCTCCGCTGAGCGAACCTTCTTGCGGTTCGAAGTGCGCCTCATCCACTCGGCAGCCATCGAAACGGGCATGGGCCTCCAGCACGAGATTGACGCCGTCCAGCAGGCCGCTGAGCGGCACCGTCCGCCGCTGCACCACCTCAAAGGGCCGCTCTACGAGCCGTTTCAAGGCGTCCTCGACCGCCGAGGTCAGGGCGGCTGTCCGCTGGCCGTCGGTCCACATGTAGACGTCGTACTGAACGAATCGTTCCAAATGATCGCGGCATTCGGCCAGTTCCACCCACGCGCCTCGCAGGCTCGCACCGTTGGCCAGTTCGGCGTGCAGTTGTTTCGCCACCGCCTCCGTTGTCTTATCCCAAGCTGGTCCCAACATCGCTCGGCCATCCGGCAGCAACAGCTTCTCGCCGGCGGACGCCCCGTTCCAAGCGGGATCGGCATCCATGAGCGCGGAGCACTCGGAGACCGCCACTTCGTGCAAGCCCGCCTCTGGCACCCGGCCGTAGAGCGTCAACTGCAGCACGCCCGCTTCGGTTTCTTGGACATACGCGCCCTGCAAGAAGTGCCCTTCCCGGCCGAACCGCTCCCGCAAACGCATTCGCAGCGTCGCGAGCAGGGTTTGAAGCGGCACTCGCGTCTCACGCTCGATCTTCAACCGGTTGCCGAGCAAACTTTCCAGTTTAGCCCTTTGCTGAACGGCCACCGATTTGTCGAGGATGACGTCGGCGAGCCAACGCCCCGGGGTTCCAGCATCCTCGCGTTGGTTCACCACCCAGGCGCCGTGCAGTTCCGGGATTTGTTTACAGGCGGACTGCGCCGCGATTCGGGCTTGGTCGGCGTCGCGCCGCGCTTGATCGGCATCGACAACGCCGGGTTGAGACGCTTGGCCCGATGACTGAGAGTTCGCGGTCGCCACGAACTCGACATGCGTCGCGGCAAGCGTGACTCCCGGACGGGCCGGCGACTCCGTGGCGGCAGGCGACTGTGCGGCGGCAGGCGACTGTGCGGCGGCAGGCGACTGTGCGGCGGAGGAAGATGTGAAGGCAAGGCCCACCACGCACCATGCCGCGGCGGCGAGCAACCTTGCCGGGCCACGTCGCCCGACTCGCGGACTCCGAATGGCCGGAGCAGCTCCACCGACATTGCCGAATCTGAGTTGGCGGCCCAGTCTGCCGCCGAATCCGAAGCCCAGTCCAATTGGTGTCATGTCGCGCAGCCTTTCCGGAATTAGGATCCGTTGTCTTATAGTTCACGGAACGATGCGGTTCAAGGAAATGCGTTGCCGTTTGTCACCAGCCTGCCGTGGGGATACAATCGCGACCAGTCGAGCGATCAGGATCGTGGTGAGAATCCGCTTTCGTCGCCAAAGAATCGAGCCTACCCGTCGGGGAGATCTTGACTTGATGTGCCAGACAAACGGGTTTTACCGCCAATGGGGAGCGATGCGGCCTCGCCATACGCCGCTTGGAATGCGATTGTTTTTCACGCTCGCGATCGGCGGAGCGGTTTGGTTTTCGGCGGCGATCTGGCAGTCGTCGGTGGCGTTCGCTCAGCCAGCGGCCGAAGTCCAACAGTTGGCCACCGAGTATGTCGAGCGGTTCATCGAGGTGACGGAGAGCGAACAACGGCAGGCTTTGGGCGGGCGTGACGCGGCGGGTGGAGCGGCGGGGAGCGATGGACCGGAACTCACGTTGCTGCCGGGGATCAAATCGCTCGATGCGCCCCGCCGCAAACTTCCCGCCGACGTGTTGCTTCAGAACGTCGATCCGCTCGCCCAGCGTGTGGACGAGACGGCCAGCACGATCCGTGCCCGCACGCAGTCGATCGCGAAACATTGGACCGAGGTCCGAGCGGCTCTCAATTCGGCCGAAGTCGCCAAGGCGGACCTTCTCGCGAACAAGGCGATCGCGGGCAAATTGGCTTCGCTCATCAGCCTCGACAATCGCTGGTTTTGGCTGGCGACGGTCGCGGCGATCGCTGTGATGGCGGCCGTGTCGTGGCATGAACGGCGCCACGAGTATCGCCGTCACCTGCTCGGGGCGAAAGCGCGGGCGATGGGTGTAGCCCGCTGGCTGCGATACTTCCTTTTGCTGTTGGTGGCGCTTACGGCCGTCACATTTTTTGCGGGCGATCACATTTTTCATGTGCTGACACATGCGGGCGGCGGCGCGGACACGGCTTCGATCGACGACTTGCGGAAGCAAGTTGCTGAATTGCGGACCCGCGCCGAGGCGTTGGCTGCGGCGGGCAACGCTTCGGCGAACTCGCGTTTGCCACGGCCCGAACCGTCGGGCGATGGCCAGGACCCCGAACTAGCGCTGCGAAAAACGTGGCAATGGCTGCGGGACGAAGCGCGGGAAACCCGCGTGCAGCTTGCGGTTCAACGGGAACTGGCGGCGGCGCTGGAACGCGACGATGCGCGGCTGAAGGTTCTGTTGGCCGAAGCTGACCAGAACCGCGCGGAGATCGACAACTTCCAGCGGAACAAACGCTGGATCCGGGCCAGTATGGGCGGCTCGATGCTGGCGATCGCCAGCGGCAGCGCCATCGCGTTTTTCCGAGGTATCCGCCGCCGCCGCCGCCAGAATGAAGAGACCTGCCCGATGTGCATGGCGGTCGGAAAAATCGAGCGTGTGACGGAAGGCGTGGCGACCGACATGGTCCGCTGCTCGAATGTCATCTCCGAGAATCCGTTCGAGGAATGCCACTTCACGTTCAATTCGCTGTATCGCGACATGACGAAGTTGTGCTTTCCAACGCTCGGCCACCCGTCATCAGGCAAGACTCACTGGCTGGCGATGACCTACCGCGAACTGAACCAGGGGAATTACCCGTCGACCATCCAGTTTGACAAGGTTCGTTCGGACAGTTCCGAGGACATGGATCGGATCGTCGACGATTTGATCAACAGCCGGTTGAGCACGATGGCGACGATGGTCGACCGTCTGCCGCGTCCACTACTGTTTAACTTCCGCGACTACGATCGTTTGGGCGGTTCCAATCTGCTGGTCAGCATCTTCGATTACTCGGGCGAAGTGCTGCAACGGATGACGCTCAACGACCCTCAGCGCCGCCGCGCACTCGACGCCGATGGCTATCTGTTTTTCCTCGATCCGACCCAACGCAGCGAAGAGCAAGTCAAGGAGTTGATCGACTTCCGCGAGGACGTTCGGGTGCTGCGGAAAGTGCGTTCCGGGCAGGCGTTGCAGGCGCCGGTCGCCCTCTGCGTGTCGAAGATCGATCTGCTGATCAACCAGGAGTACGCGGACCCGGGCGGCACCGGCCCGATTGGGCGGTTCTACAAGGAGCTGGAAGAGATCGATCCGACGGGCGCGGGGATGTCGCTGGAAATCGTCGAGCGTCGTTCGGACGCGATTCGGCGGCTGCGGGACACGATCTGGCCGGGCTGGCAAATCGAAAAGCAGGTTCACGAGCTATTCGGCGGGCGTTGTTTGTTCTTTCCGCTCACCCCAGTCGGCCTGACCGAGTTGGGTGTCGAGGATCTCGGACAACGCACGATCCAGCCGTATGGCATTCTGGATCCGCTGATGTGGCTGTTGCACATGAACGGCTACAACGTGCTCAAATAGCGTATCCAGTGCTTGAGATTCGCCAGAAACTAGCCCGAGATTCGCCCAGACGAAGGGAAACCGACCATGGCTTGGCCCATGGGCTCCGACTACGCCTCGATGCTCCAGAACTCGGCGGTCGCGTTCAAGGACCCCGAACTGAAGAAATCGTCGATCAAACGCGACAAAAATGGATTGCCGCATGGCATGTCCGGCCAGTTCGCCGTGGTCTACAAGGCGACGCTGCCGTCGGGCAGCCACCGTGCCGTACGGGCCTTCACGAGCGGCCGGGACGGACGCGGCGACACCTATCGCGCGATCAGCGACTACCTCGCCAAGCACCGTCATCTGAATTCGCTGGTCGAGTTCACCTATGCGGACAAGGGGATTCGCGGCAGCGACGGCAAGTTTTATCCGTTGGTCACGATGGAATGGGTGGAAGGGGCCACGCTGTTCGATTGGCTGAAACACCAATGCCAGGACAACAACGCCGCCCGCATCGCGTCGATCGTGCCGCTCTGGAGCGAATTGGTGGACGAGTTGGCGGATGCCCAGATCGCACATGGCGACTTGCAACAAGCCAACGTCATGGTGAACGCCGCCGGCCAGTTGAAGCTGGTCGATTACGACTGCATGTGCGTGCCCGAACTGGTTGGCCGCCCGAATTTGGAAACGGGGGTCGAGCCCTACCAGCATCCGCAGCGAAACGCTGAGACGTTGCTCTCCCCGAACCTCGACAATTTCTCGGCCCTATTCATCTATATCGGCCTGCGGGCGCTCGCCGCGCGGCCGCGGCTATGGACGGAATTCATCGAGCGGCACCAGTACGACAAGCTGCTCATCCGCAAAGAGGACTTTCAGGATCCGAGCGCCTCTGAGCTGTTTCAGACGCTCCGGCAGTCGCCAGACACGGAAATCAAGCGGTTGGTGGACAGTCTGGTAGACCTGCATCGGGGCGACATGCGGCACGTGCCCGCGTTGCGGGATGTCCTGTTCTCGTTCGATCGCGTGGGTTCGCTGCTGTCGCAGGGGATGTTCGACGAAGCGGTGGAAATGGTGTCGCGGCGCGGTTCGCGGCAATCCGAGCCGGCGGCGCTCGTCCAACCGCTCGTCGAGGCTCGCAGACGCGTTGACTGTCTGCGGGAGTTGCGGGCGAAACTGCAAGCGGGCGACGACGCCGGCGCGCTCGTCTTAGCCAACTCGCCGCTGCTCAAAAACTACCCGGCCGCGAAGCCGCACATCGACGAGGCCCATGCGGCCGCGGCGGCGGCCGCTTGGTTCGCCCAGCTCCAAACGGCCCGTCAAACGCAAGCCGGCCGCGAGCTCGTGAAGATCTGGGACGCCGGTCCCGCCGCTCTGAAGCAGCGTCCAGCCGCCTCGGCGTGGGTGGCGGAAGTCGAGAACTGGCGGAAACGCAACCAGGCGTGGGATCGTGTCATCATCGAATACCGCAAGACGCCGCCCGATCCGGCCGTCTTGCGGCGGCTTTGGAACGACCTGCTGCAGCTCGGCGGCCATCCGGAGTCGGTCCCCAATCGCGATCGAATCGAACTGGCGATCGACCGCTACGACGCCTGGAGCAAGGTGCCGCCCGCGACGACAGCCCCGAGCCAAGCGTCCGACGAGCAGCTCGTCGCGGCATGGCGTGAGGAGTTGTTCGCGAAATGGCCGATCGCCGAGTCCGAGCGGCCGCGACGCGACGCGGCTGAAAAACGACTCAAGCTGCTCGCCCAATTGCAGCAAGCGATCGCGGCCGTCGGCGGCGATGTCAAGCTGGAGGGGGAACGGCGGATCGTGGCGCTGGGGGCCGGCTTGCAAGCCGCTTTGGCGTCGCCCGGCGGCAAACCGGCCCAGGCGAAGGCGGTGGCTGGATACGAGCATAGCCAGTCGCAGCGGGTGCGGACCGCGCAGAGTCGGCTGGTCGCCTTCGACCGATTCGTTACGGCGATGCGGGACGCCGCCACGGAAGCATCGATCATCGAAGCGTGGATGGAGTTGCAGCGGGCTCAAGGAGCCATGTTGGCGGACACCGCTCAACAACAGCGGGTGGCGCT
>JBIKVL010000236.1:0-6450 GCA_044356875.1 Pirellulaceae bacterium
GAATACGATGCCGGCGCTGCCCGTCGCCGAGCGGCAGGCGGTGGGCCTGGCGGTGGCGGACCCGGCGGTGGCGGGCCGCCGGGGGGAAGCTTTGGCGGTGGCCAGGGCGGCAACTGATCCCTTCGCCCGCAAAGGAACACGCATGTCGAACGCGCCGCGGGTTGCCTGTCGACTCGACAACCTCACGAAGCACTATGTTCTCAAGGGGGAAACGGTCCGCGCGCTCCGCGGCGTATCGTTGACGATTCCCGAAGGCGATTACGTCGCGATCATGGGGCCATCGGGGTCGGGCAAGAGCACGTTGCTCAATCTGCTCGGCTGTCTCGACCGTCCTACCAGCGGCAGTTTGTTTTTAGGGGATGAGGATGTCGCGAAACTGAACGATGACGACCTGTCCCGAATCCGCGCGACGCGAATTGGATTCGTCTTCCAGTCCTACAACCTGATCCAGCAATTGACGGTGGTGGAAAACATCGAAGTGCCGCTCTACTACCAAGGCCGACTCACCGCGAACGATCGCAAACGTTGCCGACAGTTGGCGGAGATGGTGGGTTTGGGCGAGCGGTTAGGGCATCGGCCCGCGCAGTTGTCGGGCGGCCAGCAGCAACGCGTGGCCATCGCCCGCAGTCTGGTGAACGATCCGTACTTCATTTTGGCGGACGAGCCCACCGGCAACTTGGACTCAAAAACCACGGCCGAGATCCTCGATTTGTTCGCCCAACTGAACGACCGGGGAAAGACCATCATCATGGTGACGCACGAAGACGATGTGGCTCGGCACACCAAACGCATCGTGCGGCTTAAGGACGGTCTCATCCAGGTCGACCAAATCAATCCGAACCAAGTCCGCCCGCAGGTCGAACGGCCCGTGGTGCTCGCGGGAGGCTAGGCGACATGTTGTGGTTGCGAACCTGGCGTTTGGGCACCAAGAGCCTGCTGCTGCACCCGTTGCGTTCGTTGCTGACGGTGTTGGGCATACTGATTGGCGTGGCGAGCGTCATTTGGCTGTTGGCGATCGGCGAGGGTATCAGCCGGGAGGCCCAGCGGCAAATCGAGGGGCTGGGCGCGGACAACATTATTGTCCGCTCGATCAAGCCGCCCCGCGAGGCGACCGCGAATGTCCGCGGTCCGATACCGTATGGACTGAAGCGCGCCGAGTTTGACAAGCTGGTCGAAACCATTCCCACGCTGAAGAAGGCGGTCCCGATCCGCGAGATGCGGCGCCAAATCCGCAATGGTGGCCGGTTGGTGGATGGCCGATTGGTTGGCTGCACGCCGGACTACGCCGAAATTACCCGTTTGGAAGTCGATCGCGGCCACTTCATTAGCGACGCCGAAGTCCGCGACCGTCAACCGCATTGTGTGCTGGCCGCTCGCGTCGCCGAACGGTTGTTTCCGTACGAGGACCCGATCGGCCGCCGGGTGTACTTGGCCGAGCACACCGACTACTACGTGGTGGTCGGCGTGCTGAAGGAGCGGAACGCCACGGCCGCGATCGGCGGGTCGCTCGAAGCGCAAGATTTCTCGAACGATATGTACATTCCGATCAGCACCTGTCGCCAGCGGATTGGGGACATTGTGGTGACGCGTGGCAGCGGCAGCTTCGAGGGGGAAATCCTGGAGCTCAACCAGATCACGCTGCGGGTGAGCGGCGTGCAGAACGTGCCGCGAACCGCGGAGTTGGTGAAGGACTCGCTGCGCGACCACGACAAGAAGCAGGACATCGCGATCGTGGTGCCCTACGAACTGCTCGAACAGGCCCGCACCACTCGCTTGATGTTCATGGTGTTTATGGGACTGATCGCCGCCATCTCGTTGCTGGTGGGCGGCATCGGCATCATGAACATCATGCTGGCGACGGTCACCGAGCGAACTCGCGAAATCGGCATCCGCCGCGCCTTGGGTGCTCGGCGCAGCGACATCGTTCAGCAATTCCTGGTGGAAACGATCGCGCTGTCGGTTGTGGGCGGTTTGACGGGCGTGCTGATTGGCCTGCTTTGTCCGATGGTCATCGAGCAGACCCGCAATCTCATCACGGCGTATTGGCCGGAAGTGATGCAGGATCTGCCGGCCGTGGTGAAGAGCGTTACGCCGAGCATTGTGCCGGCGTCGATCCCGCTGGCGTTTGGCATTTCGGTGGCGGTGGGAGTCGTCTTTGGACTATACCCGGCGATGCGAGCCGCCCAGATGGATCCGATCGAAGCGCTGCGGCACGAATAACGCGTCCCGGCTTTTAGCGGAGCGGCGTACCCCGCTCGGCCTTGGGCCGATCGTGCGGTTTGAACGGCTTATGGCATTGGGGAGGGGCCCACGGCCGGAAACGGGGTGGTGGCCGGCCGGCATGACCGGCTTGGTTCCGATTTCCGGATCATTTCCGAATGATTGTCGGCGCGAAACGAAGGTGTACGATGTAGAATTGTCGCACCTTTGGAACGGACCGAGAGCGAAGCGAGGAACCGAGCTATGGCCGCGCGCGAGAACACGGGGCTGCAAGCCGCGCTGATCATTTTCGTCATCATCACGGTCGGCTTGTCGATTTCGACCTACGCCTACTTCCGCAGTGCGGAGGAGTCTTCCAAGGCGTTGGCGGCGAAGACGGCGGAAGCCTCCACGAACATGAAGCAGGCCCAGGATCGAGGCGTCGAGATTCGCTGCTTGAAATTCATGTTGGGCTGGGACACGGCTCTATCCGACGCCGACTATGACGGCTTGTTGAAGGGATTGGACTCGGCCGCCGAGATCCACAAAATCGACGAAGGCTACAAGCAGGATATGCAGATGTATGGAAAGGGGCTCGACAAACCCAATTATCGGCTCGTCCCCGCCGAACTGCTGAAAGTCATCAAGGCCAAGAACGACGAATTGGTGACGGTCATCGAGGAGCAAAAGAAGCTGCAAACCCAGTTGGCGGCGGCTCGCGATGAAGCCAAGAAAGAGATTGACTTGGCGAAGAAGGGCCAAGAAGACGCCTCGGCCGAACTCGTTAAGCGGACCGGCGACTTCGAGACCGAACGCACGCGGCTGAACGATGAAAAGACCAAGCTCGTTTCGCAGAAAGACGAACTCGCGTCCAAACTCAATGACACGGTCGCCAAGGGCGAGAAGGACGTGAAGGGACTGCAGGGCACGATCGGGACGCTTGAACTGCGGATTCGCGGCCTCACGGCCGACACCGAGCAACTGCGTCAGACCTCGAATTTCGATGTGCCGGACGGCCGCGTGACCTACGTGAATCAGCGGGCGAACGTCGTCATGATCAATCTCGGCTCGGCCGATGGACTCCGTCCACAGGTCAGTTTTGGCGTCTATGACAAGGCGGAAACCAGTCCGTCGCCGGACAGTGTGAAAGCCGGTTTGGAAGTCACGAAAGTGTTGGAAGCGCACTTGGCCGAGGCCCGCATCGTTCACAGCAAAAACGCGGCCCCGATTCTCCCGGGCGACAACATCTATTCGCCGATGTGGAAGCCGGGCCAACGTCTGCGCTTCGCCCTCACCGGTTTCATGGACATCGATGGCGACGGCGTGAACGACCGCCACATCGTCCGCAACTTAATTCTGCTGAACAACGGCGTGATCGACGCGGAACAGCAGGACGACGGCACCGCCGACGTGGCGAAGATGTCGCTGCTCACGCGGTACCTTGTCGACGGCGGTTTGCCGTCCGACCGCAACTCGGTCGAGACCCAACTGCAGGGACGCAACCGGATGATTTCCAAGGCCCAAGAGCTTGGGATTCGTCAAATCCCCGTTCAATCGATCCTCGGGTACCTCGGTTGGCGTTCGGAAGAGAAAACGGTATCGCTCGGTCGTGGAGCGCAATCCGACGCGAGCGCGGGCGGCAATCGGTCGGCTTCGAAGCCGGCGGGAGGCGCCGACGGTGGCGAATTCCGAAAACGACAACCGCCCGCCGCCAAACCGGATGACGCGTTCTGAGTTTTCGCCCGCGATCCTTGTCAATGCCGCGGGGCTACCCAGGCGGCTGACTCGAATCCGCCACGAAGCGCCGGCCGTCGCAACGCAACGCAACGCAACGCAAGGCATTGCGGCAGCGGCCCGCGCGATCCAGCGAAAGCGACGCGCGATCGTCTTCATCGCGATAGGCTTCCTTGAACAAGTCGCGTGCCGGCCCAACCTTGACCGCAAGGCGCCCGCCTTTTTAGACTGCCTGACTTGTCTGTTCCGATTTTCTGTTGCTTCAGGAGCGTGCTTGTGCCGGCAACCTGTGTGATTGGGCTTCAATGGGGCGACGAGGCCAAGGGAAAGATCGTTGACCTGCTGACCGCCCAGTTCGATGTCGTGGTGCGGTATCAGGGCGGTGCGAACGCCGGACACACTGTGGTCGTCGGCGACCAAACGTACAAGCTGCATCACGTGCCGAGCGGCATCTTGAATCCGGGCGTGATGAATGTTGTTGGACCGGGAGTTGTGGTCAACCCAGCGACCCTCCTGAAGGAAATCCAAACGCTGCTCGATCGCCAGATTCCCGTTGGCGACAACATGTTGCTCAGCGACCGCGCGCACGTGGTGTTTCCGTGGCATATCGTCGAGGACCAGGCGCTCAATGAGAGCACTGCCGATGGCGAGAACATCGGCACGACGCTGCGTGGAATCGGTCCCTGTTACCGCGATAAGGTCGGCCGCTCCCACGCTTTTCGCTTGGGCGACCTCTATCGCGCCGATTTTGGGGAGAAAGTCCAGCGTGTTGTCGACGCGAAAAAGACGCTCTTGAGCGGTTGGAAGAACGCTCGCGTCGACAGTCTCGACGCGGCCGCGATTCACGCCGAGTACCACGGTTACGCGGAGCGTTTGCGGCCGTTCGTGGGCGATTCAACCGCCTATTTGCTCGACGCGGTCGAAGCCGGAAAACGCGTGTTGTTCGAAGGCGCCCAGGGCTCGCTGCTCGATGTCGACCACGGCACCTATCCGTTCGTGACCGGCAGCAATAGTTCCGGGGTCGGCGTCTCGGCGGGTTCCGGCGTGCCAGGACGGTGGATCAACAAGGTGATTGGGGTTGCGAAGGCCTACACGACACGCGTCGGTGGCGGTCCGTTCCCCACCGAACTGCACGACGAAACGGGCATGCGGATCCGCGAACTGGGACGCGAATACGGCACAACGACGGGGCGGCCGCGACGCTGCGGATGGTTCGACGCCGTCGCTGTTCGGTACACCGCTCGGCTCAGCGGCATCGACGTCATTTCGCTGATGATGATGGACGTCTTGAGCCACTTGCCGGAAATCAAGGTCTGCGTCGCCTACGACCTCGACGGTCAGCGGATTCACCATTTCCCCAGCCACGTCGACGATCTGCGGCGGGTGACGCCCATCTACGAGACGATCCCCGGCTGGCGGCAAGATGTTTCCGGCGCGAAAACGGCCGCCGACTTGCCCGCAGGGGCCCGTGCCTACCTCGCGCGGATCGCCGAGTTGGTGGGACGCCCTGTCGCGATCGCTTCGGTCGGCCCCGGCCGCGCTCAAACCATCATGATGGAGTAGCCGCGCGTGTCGCCTGCCTCAACCGTCGAACCGCTCGCCGACGTTCCTCCCGAACGCCGGCCTCGGCACATCGCGGTAATCATGGATGGCAACGGCCGCTGGGCGAGGCGTCAGGGATTGCCGCGAATCGAAGGACACCGCCGAGGGGTGGCCAGCGTGCGGCGCGTCGTCGAGGAAGCGACGCGGCTCGGTCTCCGGCAACTGACGCTCTACTGCTTGTCGAGCGAAAACTGGAAGCGGCCGGCCCGTGAACTTAGCTTCCTCATGCACCTGCTCGAACAGTACATGATCGAGGAACGTCAGACCCTCCTGAAGCAAAACGTCTGCGTCGCCATTATCGGTCGACGCGAGGGCATTCCGGCCGATACGCTGCGGGAAATAGACAAGACGATTCAGTTGAGCGCGGCCAACACCGGAACGCGGCTCTGCTTGGCGATCAACTATGGCGGCCGCGGCGAACTCGTCGACGCCGTTCGGCGGATCGCGGCCGAAGTCCGGCAAGGCACGCTCGATCCCGCGGCGATCGTCGAGTCCACGATCGCCGACCGGCTCTACACCGCCGGCATGCCCGACCCCGATCTCCTCATCCGAACCGCGGGCGAAATGCGGGTCAGCAATTTCCTACTTTGGCAAATCAGCTATGCCGAACTGTGGGTGACCGAGCGCTGCTGGCCCGAGTTCCGCGAAGCGGACCTGCACGCCGCGATCCGCGACTTCGCGGGCCGTGATCGCCGCTTTGGTGGCCTGTCGGGCGTTTAGTCCCGCGGCATCAGCCGTCGGCAAGTTGCCAGCGTCGGCAAGTTGCCGAGTCGCCTGCGTCGTCGGTGTCGCTAGTATCGCCAAGTCGCCGACGGCCCGCGCGCCGCGTCACCGTGGCCCGCGTTACAATCGCCACTTGAACGGTTTCCCTGACTGTTTTTTCGGGAGCTACGCGGTGCTTCGCTGGCGATTGGT
>JBIKVL010000237.1:0-6443 GCA_044356875.1 Pirellulaceae bacterium
CCGCACTCGTTTACCGCCGAGCCGTAGGCGACGGCTCGGCCTCCGAGCCGCTCGGCACCGCGGTGACGAATTCCGCCGCCACACGAGCCAGCGCCCACGGCTTGGCGGTAAACGAAGAACGCCCAAACCTCGTTTACCGCCGCATTCGTTTACCGCCGAGCCGTAGGCGACGGCTCGGCCTCCGAGCCGCTCGGCACCGCGGTGACGAATTCCGCCGCCACACGAGCCAGCGCCTACGGCTTGGCGGTAAACGAAGAAGGCATCCACACAAGCCAGCGCCTACGGCTTGGCGGTGAACGAGGAAGTCGGGCGTTTACGCCCTCATGGGCGAGTCGAACGACAACGCCACTAGGCCCTGCGACAGCCGTCCTTCGGCGTCCGAGACAACGTAGACGAAAGACTCGTAGCTGCCAAAGCTTCCCGGACGGAAGAGAATCTTGTTCGCGGCTCGATCGACCTCGATGACCGCTCCATTTAGGGTTTCGAGCGACATCGTCGACACCGCCGGATACTTCGCGACGCTTACCAATGTCAACGGCGAACCTGTTGGGCTCGAGTCATTCGCCAACACGTCCAGCACGAACGGCCCACTCGATTGGCCGAAATCGTAGTAGTCGCCCGCCGTGATCGGCGCCTGCGGATCGGCCGGGACCACTACCGAGACCAAACTGGAGGAGAACCCAGCGGAGCCGCCGATCGGCGAATACAAGAAGGCGTAAACGTTCAGGCCGATGCCGTCAGGCGCGGAAAAGCCCAACGCCGGTTCGTACTGCAAACCGGCCAGGATCGCGTTCACCTGCGCGACCGGGCCCGTGATCCAGGCCTCGCCACCAGGTTGTGGATAAAAAGTCGCAGTCAACGAAACCACATCGCTGGACAGGGTCCCGGCCACGGACAGACCGTAGGGCGGGTCATTAAATTGGAAGCGAAGCAACACGCCCACGGAGAAGCTGGGATCCGTCACACCTTGAATCGAAATCAAGCCATTGCCGGCCGCATCGCGGAACGGAATAGAGGCGCCCGGCCCGCTGCCCACCACCGACGTCGGCGCTGAAACCTGGAATGCGGTCGGTTCTGCAACTGCAACGTCGTAGCTCACGTAAACGGTTGCTTCCGCGCGGTTGCCGGCGGCGTCCTCAACCGTGTAAGTGAAGAAGTCGAAGGTGCGGAAGCCGTCGCCCGGCGTGTAACGCACGAGCGGACCACCTGTGCCGGCGGCGTCGACGATGATCTCCGCCGTGCCGAGCGACGGCGGACTGACGTCCACAATCCGCAGGCCAACGCCGGGAATCCGCGCTCCGCCACTTTCCGCCCGACCGCCGGCCGTATCATTCGCCAGGACGTCGATGTCGCTGACAGGGAACTCGGTCGCGGACGCGGGAATCGTTAGCCCAAAGTAGTCGTCCGTCGCGACGAGGCGACGGTCGACCTTCGGGTCGCCGCCATCGTTGAGGTCGTTGATCACCAGCAGCGCGTCCTGCGGCGTTACCCAGCGATCGCCGGTGACGTCGGGCATCATCATGCCGACCGCGGACGAAACTCGATTCGGCAGGAAGTTGGTTGGCGCCGAATTCAGGTAGTTGATCACCATCAACGCGTCGATCGGGGCCAGGATTCCGTCGTCGTTGATGTCGATCGGAGCCGCCTGATTGTGGAAACCATGATCATTCGGGTCGACGAACCGCATCTCGCCATCGATCTCGCGGATGTCCCATTCCATGCCTTCCCAAGCGAACGTGTAAATCGGTTCCTCGTCGCCGCCAGTCAGCCAAACTTCGTCTCGCGTCGCTCCCGACAGAACCGCATCGCTAATACGATCAACGTCGAGCCCCAACTGGCCTCCGACCCACTCCGCCATACGGTTCGCGACGTCGAGTCGCGGATCATTGGAGACAATCGTGCCATCCGCGGCGGTGATCCTGCCGCCATCCAATCGAAACGAGAAAAGGTCGGCGTCGGCGGCCATCAGGCAACGCGACTCGCACAATTCGATCGCGAGTTGCCGTGCCTGGCGTCGTGCTCCGTCCCTTCGCTTGGTATCCGAAGACGGGACAAGAGCCTTAGACGATCGTCGACGGCCCCGCTTTGCACCCCGATCGTCCATTCGGGAATCGATCACGTTATTACCGAAGGGTTGGGGCCACATCATGCGATAGCTCCTCGCATTCGAGAACTTGATCGAGCGGGAAATAGGATCACATCGACGGTATTGGATACAGTCAGTCTAGGCGGTATCGGCTTGACGTCAACTTGCGATTCAGTGGAACTAGCCGCCGCCCGCCGTACGTTCTTGAAGTCGACTGAGTAGACGCGTTTCCAGTCGTTCGAGGCTCTGTTGGGGCGATTCGCTCGAGTGGTCTGTTTCTTGAACGGCGAGCAAGGTGCAGATGGGGTGTCCGGCCGCGATTGGGGCCGCCTTAGCCGGCACGTCCGCCAGGCGGGCTTGGAAAAACGGCAGCACGGTCTCGTCGGCCCTGTCAGACTCAGGCTGTATCGTTCCAAAGTCATCCCATTCAGGCCAGACAACAGGCGCACGGGCGTACACAATCCATTTGCCGCGGACGAGATTCGGGGGGCCAAGTGGCAAGCGGTTTGGATCCGTGCCTGCGGCATGAAGCGCCTCGTCGACAGTCCGTCCTTGCCAGACGTCGGCATGGAGCCGGATGAATGAGCGGACAGTGCCGCCGTTGCGGAAATCGTTCCGCGCCGCTGCGGACGACTTTATTGCAGCGTGGGGATAGGGCAGGTGGTCGTCGTCCTCGAACAGTTCGGCTGACGCGGGGTATCGCGGATTGACCTCCAACACCCAGCAGCGACCGTCGTGAAGTGCCGCGTCGACCCCGATGATTCCCCGCAGACCGAACCTGTCAGCGAGCAATTGGCCCAGTTGCTCGAACGACGCTCGGTCCGTCGCGTTGACGCTTGTGGTGATCGAGCCGCGATAGAGGAACCGCAAGCGTTGCCGTGCGGAAGCCGCATGGTCGTGGCTGGCGCCATCGAGTCCGTGGAACTGCCGCGCGACGCCGAGGAGTCGAGCTTGTCCGTCGGCCATGAGGTAGGTGGCGCCGAGGATGGGCGTGCCGGCGGGGAGTCGCAACTGGAAGTAATGGCGGCGGGATGGCGCGGGTTGCGAAGAGGAGTGGGAGGTGGCGGGGAGGTGGAGGGTTATTCCGAGACCACCGCCCGAGCGCCGCGGTTTACGGAGCCATTCGCCGGCTTCGGGAATCTGGGTACCGTGGACGACGGGCAGTGTCGGCCAGCCCTCTTGCCGAAGGACAGCAGCCAACCGCAACGGATCGCGGACGGCGCGGAGCATTCTTCCGGCGACTCCCCAGAGCGGCCGCAGTTTCGCGAGCTGTCCGATGGCGCGTGGGTGGTTCTCGAGCCCGCCCGTGTAGAGCCACGGGGCGGAGGGGGCGGTAGCGAAGGCGTTGAGCCATGCCTGGGGCTGACCGCCGACTTGCGTCGCGGGGCCTGTCGCCCGCAAATCTTCATCCGCGAATTGGTCGAGCGACCAGGGGGAAAAACCGCCCCGCACGGCCGATTCGGCGGCCGCCCTAACGCTCGCGCCAAGCAGGATTAGCGATGGTCGAGTTGACAGTGGAAAAGCTCCTCGAAGACCACGTTTTCAGGCCACAGGGACGCGCGCCGCCTGGGATTGCAATGCGGCGGTGAATTGCTACCCTCTCATCGTGTCAAAGGAAATGGGTTTCAAGCGTTCAGGAGATTTTGCATGTCGATGTTCATCGGTGAAGCGCTGGCGGGCGAAGGTAACGAAATCGCTCATATTGACTTGTTGATCGGCAGCAAGGACGGCCCGGTCGGCCACGCGTTTGCCAATGCCTTGGCTCGCCAGAGCGAAGGCCACACCAATCTGCTCGCGGTCGTCACGCCGAACTTGGCTGTCAAGCCGGCGACGGTGATGATCACGAAGGTGACGATCAAGGGGATGAAGCAAGCGGTCCAGATGTTCGGACCGGCCCAAGCGGCGGTCGCGAAGGCGGTTGCCGACACCGTCGCCGACGGCGTGATTCCCAAGGGCCAAGCTGAAGACCTAGTCATCGTGTGCGGCGTATTCATCCACCCGGCCGCCGCCGATGACAAGAAGATCTACGACTACAACTACGCCGCCACGAAGCAAGCGATCATCAACGCGATGACTGGCAAGCCGACGGCGGAAGAAATGATCGCCGGCAAGGACTCGGTCCATCCGTTCCGTGGCTTCTAGTCCCAGTGGGAACGAGCGGCGGATTCACGGCGAGCTTCCGGTGTTGCCAACCCCGGAAGCTCGTGGCGTTTTCCGCGGGATGATGATGTCGTTTCCTGTCGTCTCCTGTTGTTTGAATGCCGTACCTCCCTCTCTTTCAAGCATCAACCCGCGATGGCCAAGCCCAAGATCTTGATTCAGTTGGATGCCGACGCGCACGCCAGTGTGTTTGACGCCGTGGTGGCGGTCGACGCGGGCATCGACCATCTGCTCCAATATCACAGCGTGACGCCGGAGAAGATCCGGGATCTCGTTTACGGCGCGATGTTCACTCGCGGCGGTCCCGATCTGGCGTCGACAGCGATCTTCATCGGCGGTTCGAATGTGGCGGCGGGCGAGCAGTTGTTGCGAAAGGCGGTGGGCTGCTTTTTTGGTCCGATGCGCGTCTCCGTGATGATGGACGCCAACGGCGCCAACACGACGGCGGCGGCGGCCGTGCTGGCGGCCGCCAAGCACCTGGATCTCTCCCAAGTGCGGGCAGCGGTGCTCGCCGGCACCGGCCCTGTCGGTCAGCGAGCGGCGCGATTGCTGGCTCGAGACGGCGCCCAAGTGCGGCTCGTCTCGCGTTCCCTGGAAAAGGCGACCGCAGCCGCCGAAGCGATTGCGGCGGCGGGAGAGGCGGCGATGTCGATCACGCCGCTGGCGGCGACCACCGCCGAGGAAACGCTCGAAGCCGTCGCGCACTGCGAACTGGTAATCGCGGCCGGAGCGGCCGGGGTCGAACTGCTTTCGGCGAGTGTGCGTTCGCGTTGTCCCGCGCTCAAGGTGGCGATCGACCTGAACGCCGTCCCGCCGCTAGGGATCGCGGGCGTCGAGTCTCACGACAAGGGAACGGCGCGTGATGGCGTGATTGGCTACGGAGCGCTCGGCGTAGGCGGCACGAAAATGAAAATCCATCGTGCCGCGATCCAGCGACTGTTCCAAGCCAACGACCAAGTCCTGGACGCCGAACAGATCTACGCCATCGGCCGGGAACTCGGGTAGCCATCGCGAACAACTTGTTCGACAGCGCCGTCGCCGCCGCGCCTTGTCGGCGTCGCGGCTGCGGCTATTCCATATTCAACAGCACGACGAAGATGGCGCCGAGCAGCAGGATGAAGACGGTGCCCATGATGAGGTTGCGGGTGCGTCGCCGCGCCGCGAGCTCAGCGGGCGTTAACCGCCGCAGTTCGATTTTCTCCCGACCACGTCCGACCGTCTTGGTTCGTTGTTCGGCAGGCTTGACGGGGCCTTCCGCAGGCTTCGCCACCACCTTGGGTCGCGAACTGGCGGATGTGGAACTGGGGGACGGCGGACCGGCGCCGCCCGCACCCGGCGGTCCCTGAGGCGGCGGACTTGGCGGCTGCATGCTGGGCGGCGGGAAGTCGGGCGGCGCCATGCCGGAAGGCGAACCACCGAACCCGGGCACCACGATCACACCTTGGCAGTGCGGGCAGGAGACCTGCTGGCCGGCCATTGAGGGCAACACTTGAAACATGCCGCCGCAATGCGGACAGCCAAGCGGCACGGGATCATTGCCCAGCGATGAACTTGAAGGCCCTGAAGTAGGAGGTGGAGGTGGCGGCGGTGGGGGCGCGTAGTCCGGAGGATACGCGGCGGCAGGGTCCGCGTACGCACCGTCGGGCGGAAAAGCCGGAACAACGATGACGCCCTGGCACGTCGGACAGGCAACTGGTTGCCCCGACATGGCGGTATCGACCTGGAGGATTCCCGTACAATGCGGGCAACTGAGGTGCGCGGCTGGCATGTGCCCATAGTAAGCAGGTGGAATCCGCGATGAAAGAGCCCCGATCCGCTCGTCTGTTACCGCCCGGCCAACAATTGGCCGCGCCCGGCAAGTGGCCGCTCGTCGGCGAACGCGTTCCCGCGACTCATGGCTCAGCCACAAACGCCTCGACCACAAACGCCTCAACCAGCGACGCCTCAGCCAGCGATGCCTCAGCCAGCGATGCCTCAACCAGCGACGCCTCGGCCGGCGCGACTGCCGCCGCGCATTGGTCGCTGCGAATCTTAGGGCTGGTGGACCGGCCGACGGAGTGGACTCTGGAGGAGCTATCTCGGTTGCCTGCTGTGGATCGGACGATCGATATTCATTGCGTGACGCGCTGGTCGATGCTCGGCACCGTCTGGCGGGGCGTGCCGCTGCGGACGCTGCTATCCGAATCGCGTCCGGCGA
>JBIKVL010000238.1:0-6433 GCA_044356875.1 Pirellulaceae bacterium
CGATCGGCTGCAAGGCTAGCACGCCATTGATATCCAATCGGATGTGCTCGGTTGTCACCTCTATGCGCGCATCGCCTTCCACGGAGAAGACTTTCGCCAGCTTGTAGCTTCCTTCGAGCTGCGCCACGAAATACTCGATCGGGGCGCCCGTCGAGTCATCCAACTTCGGCGGTCCTGCCGGAACGACGTAGCATTTCGCGGATTGGCCGGGCTCGCAGGACGGAAGAGTGGCAACGAAATCGGCGGGAAGAAATGACAATAAATTGTCCGAAATCGGCACCTTTTGATCGGTCCTGGTCACGTTGAACACGATCCGACCGGCCACATCCAACTCCAGGACGTCGTCCAGTGGAGCGGGGAGTCCGTAGGACAACGACAGCTTCAGATCGCCAGCGAAACCTTCATCGGTAATCGACAGCACGCCGAGCACATCCACATCCAGCACTCGCAAGTCCGCCGGGCCGAGTTCCAGGTCGCCCTTGACGAACATCTTCAGGCCCGACTGCGAGATTTCGAAGGAGAACGCGCCGCCGAGACGCGCCAATTGCATTCCCGTCGGCGGCCCCTCTTCGAAGGTCGGGACATGCAAGCTGAGGAATCCCGCCGCCTCGATCCGGAAGAGCTTCGGCTGGAGCTTGAATTCCTCGGTCAAGTCCGCGCCATTCGCTCCCTGTCCGGCCAGAGTCAGGGTTTCCGTTTTTGTTTCGCCCGTGGTGTTGATCTGCAAAAGACTGAAGAAGTCGGCGTCGATACCCAGGGGCCGCAGCTTTTCGAAATTGGTATCGAGTCGAGCGACGCCCCACAGTTCCAAAGAGTTGGATGCCGTCGTCCGCATCACGAACCTGCCGGCGGCCGCCGCGATATTTCCCAGATAGACCACCTCGCAGCGTCCCGAGAAGTCGAGCATGGCCTTTGTTTCCTCACTTGAGTTGCTGAAGCTCAATGTGGCTTGGCCGTAAATACCGAGTATCTTCGAGTTGTCTTCCGCGACGAATGGCAATCGCAACTCCAGCGACCCTTGGACTCGGAATTCCACGCCGGAGGCTGTGTCCGCGACTCGAAACGACTGCACATCGGTTTCGGACAGGTTTCCTTTGAGATCGTTCCAACTGCCCTTCACGAATTGGACGTGAACAACACCCCGTGGCAAGGAACCGGAGAAACTAAACCGGTACGTGTTAGGCTTGTCCGGAACGGCGGTCGCCGCGCCGGCGACGGCAACGCCAGGGATGGCGACTAACTGCCCCTGGCTGTCCTCCACCCTCAACTCGATTTCCGCATCCGCGTCCGTGATTGACGCGGCATCCAAGCCCGCGAGCATCGGATCGTCGAAAACAATGTCGATCGAATGCTTCTCATTGATCTCCGTCGTGGGAACTCGGCCGTTATGGGCCGGATAAACCAGTTTTCCCCCAAGGTCAGTCAACTGCCATAAGTTGCTCTGGGAGATGTTGGCATTACCCGCCGAGTCGGTAAAGCTGCCGCCGATATAGGTCAGCGTGACTTGGCCGGCGAGGAATTTGCCACTGAAAGCATAACGATAAACGTCATCGCCAACCGCTGTCACACCCGTGATCGTCACGCCATTGACAGCCTCACCCGAAAGTTGAATCTCATCTTCAATATCGAGGATCGAGGCGGAGTCGATGGTCGCGCCTGAACTGGGCCGGAAACGAACATCGAAGTATCCTCGTTCATTGACGCCAGCCAGGGAGGAATTGACTCCGTCCGCCGGCGAAACCGAAACAGCCGTCGCGCCAAGGACATTGAACTTTCGATTTGCCGCCAGATTACCTTTCGTCGTGGAATCCGTGAATGCTTCGGCGGCGAAAACAAACGTGATCTCGGCGGGCACAAAGCTGCCTGTGAACTGATAGCGGAAGGTGCGGCCGTCTTCCAGTGCCGTCGCGGCCCCATCGATCGTAACGCCCGCAGCGCCGGTGCCCGTCAACGTGAACTCGGCCGCCGCGTCGGTGATCGATCCCGCATCCAGCGTCGCCTGGAAGGACGGGGAGAAATAGACATCGAAGTAACCGAGTGCGTTAAGGTCATTTACGTCATACCCAGGGATCGGGAGCGAGGCGGTCGCCGCCTCGGCCTGGAAGGACATCGAGGATGCCTTGCTCTTGTTTCCCGCTGTGTCGGCAAACGACTCGCTGGTGAAGGCCACATTCACCGTGCCAGGGATGAAAGAACCGGTAAATGGATACTTGTAAAGGTCGTCGCTCCCATCCACTTTCGTCGGCACGCCCAGAACCACATTGGCGGCCGCGCTCCCGCTGAGAGAAAACTCGGGCGCGTCGTCGGTAATGGTTGCCGGGTCGATCGGTGTTGAGGCCACCGTTTGGAACCGTACCGTCAGATAGCCGCTCGCGTTCAAGGATGCGAAGTCGAGCGAACCGCCGTTCACCGGATTCGCCAAACTGGCCGAAGGCACGGCCACCTCGAAACCCTCTTCCAGCGAATCGTTTGAGTTATCCTTATCGTCGGTGAAAGTACCGGCGATAAAGCTGACCTTGTATTCCCCAGCCGGCAGTTCCAAGCTAGCGGGCAGTGCGTAACGGTACTTGTTTTGCGATTCGAAGCCCTCGGGCTGCGTTGGCACACCGGTAATCGTCGTGGAAGTTCCGTCCGGCGCGATCAGCGAGAACTCCGCCGCGTCGTCCAGGATCGTTGACGTTTTGATCTTATTCTTGCCGGCCGGCTGGTAGATCACGTCGATATAGCGCTTGGTGGCGAAGTCCGTCTTGCCAACGAGTCCCTTATTGCCAGGCGAGGCGAGCGATCCGCGCGGGTTAACGGAGAGATCCGGCGAGTACCCGATGTCAATGTCCATCGGGTCCCCTTCCGGCCCGAAAAACGCCATTGTCATCTTGCCCTTGAT
This sequence comes from Pirellulaceae bacterium, assembly GCA_044356875.1. GTDB lineage: Bacteria > Planctomycetota > Planctomycetia > Pirellulales > Pirellulaceae > CAIXSC01. The sequence goes on from JBIKVL010000238.1 coordinate 2,885, forward strand.
CGTCAGCATCTGGACCTGATCGGGCACATCCACGAGCAACAAGATGGTCGACTTGCCCTCGGCCACCCGCGACAAGTCGATGTACAACCTCCCCGTGGCTGTCAACAACCCAATGAGGAAATTCAGCTTGCCGCCGATCATGATCTTGCCGTCGGTGCTGATCTTGATCTGGACTTCGCCGTTGAACAGGTATTTGGACGTGTACTGCGAATAAATCTTCGCGCTGCCGGTGATCAACATCGGCTGTTCGAACGCCGCCAAGTAACCGCTTTGGTTCGGATTGGCCTTGATCGCTTTGTACTGTGCGACCACTTGGTTCTCGGTCGAGGTCAACCAACTGCCCGCGTCGACCGTGTTCGAAATGGCGAACGCCGACCCGCGCAGCTCCTCTGGATCGGAGATGGTTGGCAACGATTTGAAGAACTCGACGCCGCCCGTGAAGTCGTTGATCGTGATGCCAGCCACTGGCTCGAGCATAATGCCGGTGGGCGTACCGGCAGTGATTTGCACTCCGAGGGGGCCGAGTTCGGACATTCCAAATCGAATCGACATCAGGCCGACGCCCGGCATTTCGTAGGTGCCTTCCAATCCGGCGTAAAACACCCTGTCCGCGACGGTGGCCGTGCTGCCGGCGGTGATTCGATTGCCCTCCGCGTCCATTTTGATAATGCCGGCGATGAGCGAGCCGCCAACCGTCCCGCCGAACATTTTTCCCGAAATGCTGACACCAAGTCCGCCGATCGAGGTGATCGGGAATTTGCCTTCTTTCAAAAGCCCCACGTCGATCACGACGTCGCTGACGGCGCCACTCACTTTGAGCGGCAAGTTTTGCAGTCCGGTGACGGCGGCGGAGAAAACGATCTGTATTTCATCCGGCGCGTTCTGGATATCCCGCCACGTGACGCCAAGTTGCGTGAGCCGAATCGGAAGCCACGTTGGCCACTTGAAACTGCTTGGATCCGCTGCGTCGAGGCTCAGAAACACGCCGAAACCTGGATTGGTGACGAATGTGCCGTCGCCCTGGAAGGCGAAGTTCCGCATCGTGGCTCCGAGCTGAAGCGGACCTACTTTGACAGTCGCGCCCAGCGACCCAAATGAGGCGACAATCTGGTCGGCCGCCGCTGTGGTATCGATGTCGATTTTCGATCCCGTGGCGGTCAGGAATGATCCGATCTTGAATTCAAGTTGATCCGCCTTGAATTTAAAGCCCGTCGGAGAACCATCTTCAAATGCCAACCCCGCACGAACCGCCTCTTGGTCCGCGTCCGGACCATCCTTGATCGAGGCGTTGATCGATTTTCCCGGGAAGAGCAACGCTTCTTTGGAAGCGATGAAGATTTCACCGTCAAAGTCGACTGCCGTGCCGTAGGTCACGCCGAAGTCGGAGATACCGGCGGTTATGTTGGTCAGCTTCAACACCGATCCGAACTCGAACTCGCCTGTCTTCGTGATGCTGGCCGAACCGAGTCTAAATCCGTCATTGCGAACGGTCAGGCCCGGCACACGCGTCCCGTCCGTGCGGGTGAAAACGCTCAAATTGCCCGTCACGCCGATCGGCGTGATGTCGACCGAGGCGGTGTCGAGCTTCAACACTTCCCGATTGTCGTAAGACGCCTTCTCGCTCGCGCTCTCTTGCCCGTCCCCGTCCTTGTCGACGACCGGATCGTAATGGATCGCGATCTTCGTCGCGGTCACTTTGACGACGTTGGGGACTTCAAACACAAAACTGCCGACTTTGATGTCGAACGCGCCGGTCAGTTCCACGCTCCGGATGATGGGATCATCCACCTGGCCCAGAATGGCCGGCACATTCAACTGCACAGCCACATCGAAAGAGGCGGCGATATCGTTGAGGGCGACCGTCAAGCCGCTACTGGAGCTGCCCGACGAGCCTCCGTTTGAATTGCCGCCGAGCCGTAGGCCGGCCGAGGCCGCGCTGACTCCGATGGTAACGACAACGTTCGCCGTGTCGGGAATCAGCGATCCACCCTCGGCGGGCTCGGCAAACGAATAGCGGATATCCTCGATGCTGATACGCGGCTTCTGGATGCTCAGCCCGCTGCTCTTCAATTCCGACCCGTCGTTTCCTTGTGAGGCACCCTGCTTGGTATCCGCGGATAGACTGTATCCGGGTGACGTAATGCCGCTCTCGGTCGCCCATCCCCCCGACGCAAAGCTCGTCGAGATGTTTCCTATTTTGAACAGTCCCACCGTGTTCGTCGGGGTTTTATCACGCATGTGATAGCGGAATTTGCGCGGTCCCATCTGTTCGACGTAGTCAATTTCCGCATCCGCAACGGCCGACCCGCTCAACGTGAACTCGGGATCCGAATCCAAAATGGACTCCGGATCGATCTCCTCGCCGGTCGGCGGCGTGAAAACCACGTCGATATAACCTTGACGATTCAGAACATCGGAATCGATCCTGCCGCCTAGGATGTTCTCAAACGCGACGCCTGCCGCCGCCACACTCGATGCTCCGTCTCCGGCCTGCGGCGTGCCCCCCCAAGCCCCGCCGTAACTCGACGAACCGCCGCTCTCGGGGTCCACATCCAAATCGGGCAGGTTTCCAGGGATGGTGTTGATCGCTAGGCCATAGGCCGAAACGGTCTGAACACCCGCGTCGAGCAACCTAAAACCATCCGTTTTCGAAATGACGAACCGGGCTCGCCCGCCAATACCGAAAACCTCCGAGCCGCTCTGCAGCACTTTGAGCGACGCTTGGGAAATGTCCACCAGCGTGTCGCCGCTCCGCAGCTTCGATGCGCTCATGGAGCCTGCGATCTCAAACACTTCGGCCGCTGTGATCGTGACCGTGCCACTCATCCCCTGAACATTCGCCGAGGTGGGGAAGGACACATTGACGGAACTGTTCCCCACAGGAATCGCTTCTGTAACCGCTTGGCCGGTCGCGTTCCGACGGACGTCCACATCGCCGCTGATCGTCAAACCGGGCAATCCCGCGAACGCGATCGTGCCACTCGCGCTGTAAGCGTACTTCGAACCGCTGTTCGAGGTGTAAATCACCATTCCTAGGCGGCCATTGGTGAGTTTCAAACCGAAATCGTCGCTTTCGCTGGTCGTTTCGGCACCGGTGCCAAGAAGAGTCGAGACGTTTTGAGCACCGATCAGCAGCTTCGAGCCATCCGCAACGCGGGAAACCGAGAAATCTCCCGAGAGGCTCACAAAGTCGGACGCGACCAGCGAAACCGTCCCGCCCACCCTGGAGACGTTGGCCGCCAGATTCAATTGGCGCTCCACCGAGCCGACCTTGATTTGCCGTTGCACAGCGGCACCCGTCGTGTTGCGCTGCACGCTCATGGCGCCGTCGAGTGTCAACCCGTCCACGCCTCGCAACGAGGCGTTGCCACTCATGTCGACCGCGTAGACCCGCGATCCGCCAACGCGGGTGATAAATCCAAGCAGGTTGCCATTCTCGACGCTAACGCCAATATCGTCGGCAACGCCATCGTTGCCTTGGTATCCCACAAACACCGACAAGCCGCTTGCGCCGATCAAGAACTCGTTCACATTGTTCGTCTTGGTGCT
>JBIKVL010000239.1:0-6432 GCA_044356875.1 Pirellulaceae bacterium
TTCCGCTGCTCGAGCCGTGCCGCGAGCAGTTCGTCGGCCACCGTCATCCGCCGCAACAGTTCGCCATCCGCCCCGATGCTGGCCGGTTTGCTGGCGTTCACTGGGCTGGCGTTCACTGGGCTGGCGTTCACTGGGCTGGCGCCCTGCTCCACCGCCAGGACTTCGCCGAGTTCCAAACCGCGGCGGGTACGGCAGACGACACGGGTGCCTCTGGGGAAAGCCCCGAGCGACACCGGCACGAAGCGGCCCACGTGGCCCAGGACTCCGACGCGGACGAGATGAGGGGTAATCATCGGAGCCATCGACGCAGGCGAGTAGGAATTGGTATCATCCACCCGCGTCGGGCGGTCGACCTTGAACCGTATCATCGCCCCGATCGCCGCGGCCGACAAGACGCCTTGAGTTCCACACACTCTTTCGCCGATCCGCTGGAAACGACCGCATGAACCCAGTCTCCACTTCGGAAATCGCTCCCGTCTCGACCGCCGCGCTCGCCGACCTGGCCGCCAATCCGCTCGATTGGCACGACCTGGCCGATCGCGTCCTCAAAGGCCATGCGTTGACCGAAGCGGAGGGATTGGCGGCCCTTCGCTGCCCCGACGACCAGTTGCTCGACTTGCTCTCCGCCGCCTTCCGTATCCGGCGCCGCTACTGGGGAAAAACGGTCCAGCTGTATTTTCTGATGAACGCCAAAAGCGGCCTCTGCCCCGAGGACTGCTCCTACTGCTCGCAATCGAAAATCTCGACCGCCGAGATTCCCCGCTACAACTTTCTGAGCCGTGACAAGATCCTTGAAGGTGCCCGGATCGCGGCCGAGCAACAGGCCCGCACCTATTGCATGGTGATCTCAGCCCGCGGTCCCAGTGAACGGGAAATGCAGGCGGTCGAGCAACTCGTGCCGCTCATCAAGTCCCAATACCAACTCGATGTCTGCGCCTGCCTTGGCCTGCTAACACCCGATCAAGCCGCCCGTCTGAAGGCTTGTGGCGTTGATACGGTGAACCACAACCTCAACACCAGCGAATCGTATTACGGCGAGATCTGCACGACCCACTCCTATCAGGATCGACTGGACACACTCCGCGCGGTCCGCAACGCCGGTCTCAAAATCTGCTCGGGCGGCATCATCGGTATGGGCGAAACCGATCTCGACGTCGTCCGCATGGCGTTCGCGCTCCGCGACCTCCGCGTCGAATCGATCCCGCTGAATTTCCTCAATCCGATTGACGGCACGCCGCTCGCAGGCTCCAGCAACCTCAATCCGCGATACTGCCTCAAGGCCCTCGCGCTCTACCGCTTCGCGAACCCCGCCAGCGAGATACGCATAGCGGGCGGCCGTGAAATCCACCTCGGAAGCCTGCAAAGTTTGGGACTGTACGCCGCCAATTCGCTGTTCGTAGGCGACTATCTGACAACCCGCGGCCAAGCCCCGGCCGCCGACTACAAGATGATCGAAGAACTGGGGTTCGAAGTCACCCAGTGCGAAGAGACCGGCCGCTGCGGCGACCCGAACGCCTAGACGGATCAGACTTGAGAACCGAAACCCGAAACCTGCAACCTGAAACCTGAAAGCAATTGCCGGTATTGTCGGACCGAAACGACGCGCCCTGTCGACGCGCCGCTTTGCGAACATGATCTGCACGATGCGACTACCGGGTCGGCATCTTCACGCGTTTCTGCACGTCGGTTTCGAGCACGCCGAAGACCGCTTCATGGCGTTGCACCGACATCGACAGGGCCGCCAACAACCGCTTGGCGGTGAAGTAGTTCACGATGATCCGCTGCTTCACCTGGATCGGGTCTTTGGGAATCCCCATGGGCTGCGGATTCAAACCGAAATCCACAATCAACTCTTCCGGCGATCCGGTCACGCGGCAAAAATTCGCGTAGCAGGCCGACACGTTGGCGTCGCTAATCTCAATCTGGACCTGCTGGGCCGCCTGCGCCGCCTGTTTGCCCTCAGTGACTTCCGTAACATCATCAGCCATGGAAAAACTCGCTTTTTACTCGACGAACTGTGAACTCGACGGGAAACTTACCCACCGATTAGGGACAGTAGTCTAATCAATGACTGGTCGAGGGTCGATTCGTGACCGGCTCAAAGCCCCGCAAAATCGCTCCAAGTTCATTCGACACAAACGCTACAAACCTCATAATCGCTCCATTTTCACACAAAGTCGCCTCATTCGAGTGACTCGACAACGCCCGCCAGCCTTCTCCAGCCGCCATTTCTCGCTTGTAAACTCGGAGCTGAACCGGGTACACTCCCGCCACGCCCGATGGTTGGTTCGGGGAAGGGATTGCGGGATCGCGCTGAGCAAGGAGGCTGGGCCCGTTTCATGGATCATTTTCTTCGAGCCCTGCGTGAGGCTTGGCGCTACTGGCCGACGCTGCTGACCGCCTTCCTGTTCTCGATCGTCGCCGCCTCACTCTGGGGCACGAACATCGCGGCCCTGTTCCCCATCATCGAAACGACGCTGCACGGCCAATCGATCCCGGAATGGAATCGCCAACGGCAACTGTCGGCGGAACGCGAGATCAGCCTCCTGCGCGAGCAGCTCGAATCGCTCGCGCCTGCGGAGGAGAAAAAAACGGAACCGGCGGCCGCAACGACAGCGGCCGCAACGACAGCGGCCGCAACGACAGCGGCCGCAACGAAGGTGGCGGCGACAACCGCGACGAAACCAGAACTGATTTCCGGGGCTTCGGGCTCCGCGAGCAGCGATCCCAACAGCAGCGATCCCAACAGCAGCGATCCCAACAGCAGCGATCCGAAGCGGCGGGCGTTGGAAGTCGAGGTCCTGCGAGCGAGGCTGTGGCGGGCGGAACACGCCTACGACTCCGCCCAGCGACTTGCTCCCTGGCTCGAACGTTACCTACCCGATTCCCCTTTTCAAACGGTCGTCATGATCGTCGGGCTGATCGCCTTGACCACCGCCTTAAAGCAGATCTTGGCGGTTAGCAGTCAAATGATGGTGGCGTATGTCTCGCAAAGTATCGCCCGTGACATTCGGCTGCGGATCTTCAACCGCGCGTTGACGCTGGACCGCCCCAAGTTCAATTTGCACGGCACCAGCGGCTTCTCGGCGAACATCACGCAAACCACGGAAATGCTGTCGTCCGGAATCACCGCGTTCTACCACGGCGCCTTTAGCGAGCCCTGCCGGATTCTGGCCTGCTTGGCTGGCGCTTTCTACATCTCGTGGCGGCTAACGCTCGTGTCCTTGATCTTTGCGCCGCTGATCGCCTTCATCATGCTCGGATTGAATCGCCGCATCCGCGGCTTGGCCAAACGCACGCTGAACCGCTCGCTGAATTTCCATCAAGTGATGCTGGAGGTCTTCCAGGCGATCGGCACGGTTCAGGCCTACACCATGGAGGAGTTCGAGCGGGAGCGGTTTCGCCAATCGACGCGGGAGATGAGGCGCGCGAGCCTCAAGTCGCATTTCTTCCAAACGCTCACGAATCCGCTAACCGAGGTGCTGGGCGTCGGTATGCTCTGCGTCGCCCTGGCCGCCTCGGCTTACCTCGTGATCAACCGGGAAACCACGATCCTTGGCGTTCGAATGAGCGACGAGCCGCTGACCATCTCCACGACCATGGTCTTCTTCGGGATGCTCATCGGCGCCGCGGACCCGCTCCGTAAACTCTCCAGCGTCATCTCCGCTGTGAATTCCGGCATGGCGGCCAGCAGTGTGCTCTATCCCATGCTCGACACCCAATCCGGGATCGTCGACCCAGCCGAGCCGCGCGATCTGCCCAAACGGCACTCGCTGATCGAATTCCGCAACGTGCGTTTCAGCTACGATGGGCTCCACGACGTGCTGCGGGGCGTCAATTTGCGGATTCCCTTCGGCGAACATCTCGCGATTGTCGGTCCCAATGGCGGTGGAAAAAGCACCTTGATCAGTTTGCTCTGCCGGTTCTTCGATCCGACCGAAGGCGAGATTCTGATCGATGGCATTCCGTTACGGGAAGTCGGACTCCGCCAGTGGCGACAGCGTTTGGCGCTCGTGACGCAGCAAACGGAACTCTTCAACGAATCGATCTCGCATAACATCCGCTACGGCCGGTGGGAGGCGTCCGACGAGGAAGTCGTCGAAGCCGCCAAGCGAGCGCGGGCCCACGAATTCATCTCCGCGCTTCCGGAAGGTTACAACACGGTGGTTGGTCCGAACGGCCAGCGGCTCTCCGGCGGCCAACGGCAGCGGATCGCGTTGGCCCGCGCGATCCTCCGCGACGCGGAAATCCTTATCCTGGATGAGGCCACGAGCCAAATCGATCGCGAGAGCGAGCGATTGGTCCACGACGCGCTTGCGGACCTTGGACGCAATCGCACTTTGGTGATGATCACGCATCGCGAGAGCACCCTCTCGCTCGCCACGCGTATTTTGCAAGTGCAGCATGGCGAAACAAACGTGCTCCCCATGCCCGCCGCCGGTAAGGTGGCCTAGCCTGCCATGCCCCACGCCGACTCCCATCGCCCGGCGTCTCTTCCGTCCATGGAAACGCCGGCCACATCGTCTGCGAACATGCCCGCTCCACCGCCCGCCGCCGCTCCTCGAACTCGCGGAGCGATCCTCGCGGCGGGCCTCGGACGGCGTCTCGAACCGCTGACCGCCCGCTACATTCCCAAGCCGTTGTTTCCACTCGGCGGAAAAGTCTCGATGGCGGAGACTTGGGTCCGCAAGCTCGCGGCGGCCGGCGTGAGCGACATCACCATGAACCTCTGCGTCGGACGCGACGCCATCCGCGCGCATTTCCAGAATCGCGATTTCGGTCGAGTGCCGATTGGTTTCGTCGAGGAGGAGACGCCCAGTGGCACGCTCGGCGGCGTCTGCAAACAGGCCTTGGGCCGCGACGCGCGCTTGCTCGACGGCGAATCGCCTCCCAACATCGAGCCCTTCACGGGTTCGACGCTCATCGTCCCCAGCGGCGATATCGTCACCAACCTTGACGCCCCGCTCCTCGCCGAACTTCTTGAAATCCATCGTCGCGCCGGCGCGGCCTGCACCATGGCGCTCGTCCCGGTTCCCCGCGAACGGATCAAGGACTACGGCACCGCCGAACTTGACGCGCCACAGCCCCGCTCGGGGCCGCTTGCCGGAGAAGGACGCATCATCCGTTTCCATGAAAAGGACCCCAACTCGCCCAGCAATCTCAACAACGCCTCCGTCTATTTCCTCGAAACCCGCTTCCTCCGCGAACTCGATCAACTCCGTACCCCCGCACGCCACGGAATCCCGGCCCCCTTCTACGACTTTGGCAAACATGTGTTCCCCGCGCTGCTTGGACAACTTCCCCATGTCCGCCTCGCCGGCGACAACGTGCTGTGGGGCGTTCAGTACGATGGCGAGTGGTTCGATGTGGGCCAGAAACGCGACTATCTCCGCGTCAATGAATTCGTGCTCGATGGCCGCATTGCCATCGAACTCCCCTACGAAAAACAGCCATGGGGCTATCTCGGAAGCGACGTGGAAATCGATTGGAACCGCGTCGAGATCATGCCGCCCGTCGTGATCGGGCATGGTTGCCGCATCGCGCCCGGCGCCAGGCTCGGCCCCTATGCTGTTCTCGGCGACGGTTGGACAATCGGCCCTCAGGCGCGCCTCGCCCACTGTGTGCTCTGGGAAAGCTACCCACTCGCGACCAGCACCGGCCGGCGGCTCACCTCCCAACAAATGCGGCTGCTCGATCCCCATGAAATCGCCGCTAGCATCGAGATCGAGTCCTCGATCATCGCCGGCGGACGAATCGATCGCGATCTCCGCGACTGCACCGTGACACTGGAGGACGACGGCCAACTCACCTGCCTGCCACTCGACTACATCCCCGACGGCCCACGCCTGTAAAGGCTTACTCCCACCGCAAAGCCGGATCGCGGTCACGGGAGCAGCCATGTCGTTTACCGCCGAGCCGAAGGCGATGGCTCGCCCACAAAGCGAAAACAACGACGCGGAGCAGCCACGTCTTTTACCGCTAATACCGTTCAATGTTCCGTAAACAATTGCGGAATTTAAGGTTGTGTCACGGTTTCGCGGGGCGGTCGGAACCCGATCGGAAGCATTTGCTACGGCACGTTTTCACGGGCGGTCAATCGTTGCCGATCCTTTGGCCAAAGGCCAACAGGTACAACTCTCCTAACCATGGGGTGCTTCCGAGTGTCTTTAACCGCCCCTTTTCAGCAGACGAAAGCTTCTGACCAACAGAGACTTAACGCTACTTGAACGGTACGGGCGGTAAACGACGATCCGGCAATCAATGCACTCCCCACTCCGCATTCCCCACTCCGCATTCCCCAATCCACATCACACCTTGCGAATGCCCATCGTCGAGCTGGCGGCGATCTTCACCTGCTTGGTCACCGGCTTCGCCTTCATGCTCGGCAGGATAATCCGCTTCGGCGTCGTCGTCGGCACCACCAACATCTGC